>JAHFEQ010000039.1 GCA_023248395.1 Nitrospirota bacterium | reverse complement strand
ATCTGAAAGGTAACCTCTCCTCTCCTTTCTTTAGCCTCTGCAGGAGAATAAATGAGGGGGAGAACTAAAAGAGCTATAATAAAATATGTGACTCTCTTAAACATAAGGCACCCCCTTTGTTAAAGCTACTTAATCACAGGATAAATTGGGGGTATCTATATATCAAATTTATTATTTCAATGATAAAAGTTGCGGTTATTCATTTTTTCTATGGTGGGATTCTATGGGGGCCCCCTTTAGTTCACTAACAGGCTGCTAAATTTCTCTCGGCTCTAAAAGAAGTTTAACACCTTCAACAATCTGTTTGATTCTTGACAGGGATAAACTTCCGATCTTTTCGATGAGATCTGATTTATTTACTGTTAAAACCTGGGATATATTGGCTACACTGTCTTTTGGGAGATTGGCTTCACCCTTTTTTAGTAAGACATTACCAGGGGCCATTGCCCGTTTCAGATTGGAAGTGAGAGCACATACAACTACTGTGTTAATCCTGCTCTTATTAAAAATATTATTTTGTATAACTACATGCGGATGTCTGTAACCAGGTTCTGATCCTTTTGGACCATCTAAGTCTATCCAGAAAATATCGCCCTGTTTAATCGTCAATATTTCTCCTTTAAAACCTTCTTAGAATAATATTTTTTCACCTTTTTTCTGAGGGTTTTTTCTTCTGAAGACTCCATTTCAGAGTAAACCTTATTAAGGTCGTCCAAAAGTTTTTGAGATTCCCTTTTTTTGAGAAATTCCTGCACTGCAGTAACAAACACTTCACTTCTGGAATAGTTATGTTCTTTGGCAAATTTCTCTATTTCTCTAAAGATCTCATCCGAAATGGATATAGCCGTTTTCATACCATATGGATAACATAAAGTTATACCATTGTCAATACTTTCAAATATTTCGATTTTAATGTCTCAAAATAATAGGAGATGTGAAGATCAACGTTATGCTTCTTCTTAACGTTCGATGTCAAGAACCCTCAGCACGCGCCTTGGTCTACCTGGAATATTTAATTCTACTTCATCTCCGACTTCTGCTCCAAGCAGGGCTTGGGCAAGTGGGGCATTTTCACCAATGATCCCATGAGTTGTGTCACTGTACCCTTTGATAATCTGTACTGATTTTCTGTCATCAGGTGTCTCTACGTGGCAATATGTTACATGATCCCCCACTTCCACGCCCAGAATTCTGGTGGGAATTACCTCCTCAACTTCTGCTGAGGGTATTATAGGCTGAGGCGCTACAACAGGTTGAGAAGCAAACTCGGTTTGTGTCTTCTGCTTTAATTGATCAAGAAACTCAAGTAGCCTTCTTATCTGGTTTCGTGAGTCTTTAAACCAGTCAGTAGACCAGATACGGTAGATTTTCCCTTTCCATCCTAACCCTTCAAGTATCTCTTGACGTAGTCGGTCCCGTTCCCGAATCGAGCGAGCAGAATGATAGGTTGCTCCGTCACATTCAATAGCAGCGAGAAACTCTCCTCCATTGAATGGGTTTCTTACCGCTATATCAATGAAAAAATTGGCAACTGTCCTCATCTGACACAGGTTCAGTTCCAGACATTGCCTATTTAACCCTGTTATGGTGATATCGAAACCTGATTCATATATGGCAAAATTTTTTAACCTGAATGGCCAAAAATATACCATATTGCACAAATCAAATCAAACATTATCGACTGCTTCTTGTCATTTGGTTCACAAACTCTGATGAATACGTATTCCTCAGAGTCGAGTAGAATTTTCCTGTCAGGGGAAGGGGGATTTGACCAACCTCAAATGTGATCTTATATGTTATAGAAAATAGGGCCAGCGCCTGTTTATGGCAATCGTGATTAAAGGTCGCTGGTAACTATTCAGTGAAGGGCGGGGGCGTTGCCCCTGAGCGACTTGCCGAGAGCAGTTGGGCACCTATCAAGGCGAGCAGGCGGAGCCGTACTTGCCCAATTCATTGGGCTTCCAGGCGCATCGAAGCCTGATAAATCAGGCAACTACAGCCTGCGGGCCTCGTGGTACCCATTGCGGCCGAAGGCCAATGCAATGGGTCGAGTCAACTGCGAAGGCCAGGAGCGAAGGGGCAACGACCCCGCCCCACGCGCCAGTGAAGGATTACGGTCACTGTCCTATTTTGCTTATGGAGCGGCTGTCACCAAGATAAAATCTATAGTTTTATCAGTTCCGCTGACATCGACAGACGTTGTCTGAGTTGTATATCCATCGGCTGAAGCCTCAAGCTTATATTCCCCCGCAATGGATGGGTCAGCAGTAAATACAATCGGCAGAGTTCCCTCATAACTCCCGAGAGAAGGGGCTTCGGCTGGAAGAGTGAACAAATAACTCCCGTCGGAGAGATCCGCTGAGGTGGAGCGGACCTCCATGGTTGGACCGGAAGTAAAAGTCTGTGAGGCACGAATCAGAGCCTCTGCACCTACTGGCGTGACTGTTCCTGTCACCGTATGGACAGAGGAACTGTTCAGGTTGATGGGTTGCGCACTGTTGCTGATAGTCGTCGTCCCGTTGGCTGTAACTGGAACCGCTTTGATCATGGCCGTAGCGTGATTGTCTGCCGTGATGACGACATCGTAGTTCCCGGCAGTGGCACTTTGTTGAAGAGGAGAGAGGATGAAACTCCCATTTGAATCGGGGACCGTCGATTTGACCACCTCCCCATCCTGTTCTGCATAGACCATGGGATAGTCGCCTGAAAGAGAGGTACCCACAAATCCGGCAATCCTGCCGCTGATCTCCATCGGGATCACTTTAATGACCGGTTTCAGGGCATACCCGCCGTTCCCTTTTTTGACAATGGATTTGCAGGCATCAAAATCCAAAACCAGGTCGACAATCGTATCAGCCGCCACGTCAAATTCGTGAATCAGTTTTATTCCGCTTTGGACAGCGCTCGGTGTATCGACAGGCGTCTCCGTACCGCTCGTGGGGACCACCGAATTGTTCAGTGGTTCGCTGGGGGAATTGGGGGCCAGCACCAGCCGAAGCTGTGTATAATGTCCAGCGGGTAGAGCGGTCTGTCCGAGATCCTCCAGGACGCCATTGACCAGAGAAGTCAGATTGATCTTACGGGGAGGAGAGAGTGTAATGTCACTCCAGCCACTGTCATTCTCGCTGGCTGCGGTACTTTCATGAACACGAATCCTGGAGACCGTCACATTCACCTCGTCAAACCCGCAAGAGGGGATATCAGTCATTGAAACAGACAAGGTCCCGGTGTTTCCACCACCACTACAACCCCCTAAAAAAGACATTAAAGCCAATGCCCAAAATATGAGTTGATTCTTTTTCATTTCTTCCTCCTTCACAAGGATTGACTAATAATAGAGATATCTTTCAGTTGCGTCCTTGCCTCCATCAGCCATGCAATGAACAGACTATCCAATACCTCCTTTGAAGACAGGACATTTCCTCCAAGCCTTGCATTGATTTCTAAAAGCACCGGTGTACCATCCTCCCTGAGACGAATATCCATATCCACAGGGCCTTCCAACCTCAGGATCAATGCGATCTTTATCCCTAACTGCTCGATATCCTCTCTTTTAACCCTTTCAACAGCCAGGGAATTCCCTACAACTCCATCTTTAAGGCGGGTCTTTTTGAGTACAACAGCAGAAAGGGGATCACCCTCTTTGTCTATAAAAAGGTTGACATCAAATTCCTCTCCGGGTATAAATTCCTGGAAGACAAGCCCTGTTCTTGTCTCCGCCAGGAGTTCCGCTGGCTTCCAGTAGAGAGCAACACCCCGCTCTCCCCTGCCAAAACGGGGCTTGGACAGGAGGGGAAATCCAAATTCCCTGATAATAGATTCCCGTGGGGTACACTCGTCAAAGGATATGGGAACAGGAACACTGTGTCCTGCCATCACCATGGCAGTCTTTAGTTTGTCGTTGGCTATATCTATAGCAGAAGGAGGGGATATAAAGATGATACATCCATATCCCTCTATGATCTTTTTAAGCCTTGCAACCACAGGAAGCTCCTCAGTCACTGTCGTAATCAGCAAAGAGGGTCTCTCCTTTTTTATAATATCGATCAAGTCTGTTGAGAAAGAGGGGGCCCCGGCCGGAGGGATGATATAGAAGGACTCTACAGGAGTCTCAACCTCTCTGATATCCGTCCCTATGACAGGAAATCCCTTCTCTCTGAAATAGGTGACAGCGCTTCGCCCTGCCGGCCCCCCTATGCCTGTGATTAAGATATGGTTATCCATTCGAAATCCCGTTAAACCAAAGATGGCTATGGTAATGATCCATCCCCTTCACTAGTGGGCTCCTCGTTGCTATTACCCTTTGGATCGACGGAAGTATTCAAAGATGTTCCTTCCGTCCCCGGAAGGCCACCTGTATCCAACGAAACATCTTTAGAAGACTCTTCACCGCTGTCATCTTTACCTTCAATGGATATCTTTTGGGCAATCAGTATACCATTTGCATCCACAGTACCTTCTACTTCCAGTTTGACATCCTCGATAACATTTGCCTTGATACCATTCTTATACTCTGTCGTTGACGTGGATAGCACGGGTTGGCCATTTAGTTCGAAGCTTACTTCGGAATCGATGGTTGAGACGTTTTTGGCATAACCTTCTATCTCCGCTTTGTCACCTTCTTTACGGTCCGGTGCAGCATCTTCGGCCTCTATCTTGCTGGCAATCAGTGCACCTGCATCATTGAAACCTGCCGTGCTCTTGACCTCGACAAATAATCCATCACTAAGCCCGCCGGGCATATTCTCAGGCTTTACGTTACTAAAGTTTACCGTCAGAGCGCCCAATGTGAAGGTCTTGATATCGTTATTCAGATTACTGATGCTCCCCTTGAGTTCGATCTCTTCTTCAGGGGTGTTAGGGGTAAATACTTTGTCCTTAAGTTCGATGTAAGTTGCACGAATGGAACCATCGGCCTCTACGAAACCGCTTACCTCTACGATATTATCAATGGCTAAAGCCAGGGTATCGAGGATTTTGGTGACATCCTTTTCCACGACCGTATTATTGACCTTGTCCTCCAATATCGTCGCTCCGTCCACAATCACGGTCTGACCCAGTACTACAAAGGTTTGGCTCTGGGTGTTAACACCGGCTACCGGCCCTTCCAGGTTATCTTTAAACTCGATGCTGCTTGCGGTTCCGGTAGTGCCATCCCGATTAAAGGTTGCATGGACGGTAACGATCATTCCAACACGCAGGTGTTCCCTGTCTTCGAGACTATTTACTACCGCAACGTTAATACCGTCTTTTATTATGGTGGCCCCTTGAGTTTCAAACTCCACCCCGTTTACAATCACACTGCCGAAACCGGTAATCTTCCCGACACTGACGCCTGTGCCCCCGATGCCACCGCCTGCAAGAGGATCGGTCCCCACAGATCCACCCCCGCAGGAAACAAAGACAGGCAGGGTAAGCGAGATTAACAATACCCTTGCGGTTATCGAAATTTTCATGTCTTTTCTCCCTCCTCTTGTGTGTCGTCTTCGAAGTAGTAAATACCAATTCCCGCACGCTTTCGTCCCGTCCCTTTGCTGGATGGATTGATGTCCCGGTCGCGTTGTGAAAGCCAGAGGTCTAACTCCTCCAACAGGGACTGTCCGCGTTTGGTAGCCAGTTTCCGCAATTCAGGTAGCACATCTTCCGGAAGGTTATCATAAGAGACCTTCCGCTGCAGGAAACTTTTGCCGGCATCGGAAATGAGGTTATGATCTATGGTACAGATGAGGTCTTTGACATCCGTGCCCAGGATGTTGAGCTTGTCAACCTCTTCTCTGGATGGAATATAGGCATGGGTCAGCAGACGGATACGGCCATCGGTGAGGCGCTTTACAACCCCCACCCGTTGAAGCTCATCCAGGACAGCCCGGACCGGCACATCACCGCTAAAGAGCTTAACCAGCTCATTGAAGGTTGTGCCCTTTCCTTCCAGGGAGAGATCCGCGGGTTTACCATCCCTGTCAGCAAACCGTCCATCGCGTACCCAGCCACTGACAACCCTCGCCGCACGGTTATAACGTTCTATTGTGCCTGCATCTTCTGTATCAGGAAGGTTATTAACACGGCTTACCTCTTTCCGCGACAATCCGGTGATGACTGAAACTCGGGATACAGATTGCTTCCTCTCCGAGATCCCAAACTCCTCCATGGCAACCCTGACATAGACACGCTTCGCAAGATCTGCAAATGCCCCGTAGGGGACCCCATTACGGAGGAGGATCCGCATCAAGGGACGAAGTAACTGTAACACGGCGGATGATAATGCCTTGCTGAGATTCTGCTTCATGTTTTGGGATTTTATTCCCAATTTACTTCTTTGTCAAGATATTTCTTAGATAAGACTACCCTCTATTCCCCTATCATACTACTTCAATACACTCAGCAATCTTGGGACAAGTTGTTTTTTCCTGGACAGAACTCCTTTGAGTTCGGCGAGCTCTGGGGAGAGGATGGGATACCCCATGCGGGTGACAACACTGGAATCCCCTGTAAAGAGGAGAAGGCTATTCTCATAGATAATGTCCGACACTAACAGACAGGCGAGGGTTAGCCGGTCTTTCTGGGCTACCTTCTGGAGGGCATCGAGCAGGGAGTCCCTGAGCTTCTCAAAGGTGAGCATCTCGATGACCTCGATCTGGCCAATCCCGATCCGGTGTTTTCCGGCTTCATAGACCTTGTAATCTGTTTTGATAATCTCCTCAGGCGACTTCTTCAAGAGGTCAGAGCTGGCATTAAAGATCTCCTCTCCCAGCCTTTGGATGTTCAGTCCACTGATCCCAGCCAGGTAGGCCGCTGCATTCCGGTCCCTGTCCGTTGTCGTAGGAGACCTCAGAATGACAGTATCTGACAGGATGGCCGACAGCATCAGCCCGGCATAGGGCAGCTCAGGCTCCATCCCATGTTTCTGATAGAGTTCTGTAATCAGCGTGTTCGTACACCCCACCGGCTCCACGACAAAGAGGATAGGATGAAGGGTCTGAAAGCTCCCAATACGGTGATGGTCAAAGACCTCCATCACCTCGGCCTCCTCAATACCCGGCACGGCCTGACTCGTCTCGTTATGATCCACTAAGATGACCCTCTTTCGGAATTCTTTGAGCAGGTCACGCCTGGTCAGGATCCCTCCAAGCCTCCCCTGATCATTCACAACAGGACATCCCCGGATGGCCGACTCCAGCATCCTGTTTTTGACATCCAGGAGAAGATTGTATGGCGATGCGTAGTAGAAATCTGTGGAACAGACTTCACGGGCAGGCGTACTCAGATGGAGGAGTCTCACTGTGGTTGCTGTATCATAAGGGGCAGAGATGACCGCAACCCTCTTTTCTCTCGCCATATTAAGGATTGCCTCATCCGGAAGGAAACCACCTGTTACAATCAGACACCTGGCACGCTGTTCCACAGCGCTAAGCTGGATCTCCTTCCGGTCCCCTACAATAACAACACACCCTTCATCCGAATAATATTTCATCACCTGGAGGAAGCCTTCTGCCTCCATCGCGCCCACGACGATCCTGCCTGGCCGCGGTTCAGCCTCATCAAAGAGAAAGAGGGGATTCCCATGAATGGCCTTTACGATTCCGATGAGAGAGGCGACCAACCGGTTTGACGTGGCAGCATCCGCATGACGGGCATAAAACCTGGCCAGATCCTGTAGTGTAATGGCCCCTTGATAATGGCCTTCCCGGTCTGTCACCGGGACCATCAACAGGTCATAGCTGTTCATAAAATCGAGGACATCCCCTACAGACATTTCCGCGTGTACAGAACGGGGCTCCGAGGTCATGACATCCTGAACCCTGACCTTCACATCAGAAAGGTAGATGGGCTGTTCTACGCCAAAGGTCTTCAGGACAAACTCGGTCTGGACATTGATCTCCCCTGCCCTGGCCGCGATCACATTAGGAAAACCTGTGCGCTGCTTGAGCCGCGCATAGGAAATTGCCGCACAGATAGAGTCTGTGTCCGGATTCCGGTGGCCAATCACATAAATGGGTTGTTCAGGCATGGTTGGGTAATGATGACAAAACAGGATTTCTCTGTCAATTGAAATTCATGGGCAATGGCAATGGATACTTTAAGGGCGCCAATGGAATCATGGATGAAATTCCAGCTCCTTCTCGAAAAACTCCTTCCGGGATTTCGAGGCAAGATAAGCCCCCATGCACATTGAGATAGCCCCGGCCACGATCGAGGCCATGCCGGTCAAAAAGACCATCCTGCTCTCGCCAATCGAACCTGTCACCCCGGCCACAAATCCGACAGTGCTGACAAGGCCGTCATTCATCCCAAAAACCACCTCGCGGATCTGCCGGCCCTTTGGGATATGCCAGTCCTCATCATGATATCTCTTCAGGAGGTTGTCAGGTTCTTCATTCTTATTGAGCCATGATGTGAAAAATCGCGGTAGTATTTGCATGAGCTGATTATGGTTGGGTCATCCGGTAAGGGTCCAATATCTTATCTGCCTCTTCTCTGGTAAGGATACACTTTTCTACGACCAGGTCCCGTACTGATTTATTTGTGGCAATAGCCTCTTTCGCCAGCCTTGCGGCAGCCTCATACCCGATGACCGGATTCAGGATGGTTGCCAGGCCGGAACTCCGCTCTGCCAGTTCTTGGCAGCGCGCCTCATCTGCTGTAATCCCCTTCACACACCTTTCTGTAAAGACCTTTATGACATTGGTCAAGAGGTGAATCGACTGCAAGAGATTATAATTGATGACCGGCATCATCACATTGAGTTCCAGTTGGCCTGCCTGGGCTGCGAGGGTGATTGCCGTATCATTCCCAATCACCTGAAACCCGACCATGTCGAGCACCTCTGCCATGACCGGGTTGACTTTGCCGGGCATGATGGAGGAGCCTGGCTGTACCGCCGGCAGACGTATCTCTGCTAAACCGGTCCTGGGGCCAGAACTCAGGAGCCGCAGGTCGTTTGCAATCCGGATCAACTCCACGGCCAGTACCCTGAGTTTTCCAGAGAGGGAGACAAAGACGCCCATGCTCTGCGTCGAGGCAATCAGGTCCTTTGAGCCTGAAAATTTAAGCCCTGTCAGTTTGCAGAGATGGTGTATGACCCGCTTACGATAGTCCGGATGGGTATTGATCCCTGTCCCGACCGCAGACCCGCCGATACCCAGTTCATGGAGACGGCGTGCCTCTCGTCGGATCTCATCCCCTGCCCTTTTCACGGCAACAGCATAAGCAGTAAACTCCTGTCCCAGCCGTACCGGCACAGCATCCTGGAGATGCGTCCTCCCGGACTTGATGATCCCATCAAACTCACGTCCCTTTTCCATAAGGGCATCTATAAGCCGCTGTAGTTCATTCATCAGATTTTCATTTTCCTTTGCGTGCCAGGGGTTCAAGGGCGCTTCAATAGCAAAGATGGCTGCAATTCTCATGGCCGTGGGAAAGACATCGTTTGTCGATTGGGACATATTGACATGGTCGTTCGGATGGACGAGGGAGTAGTCTCCTCTCTTGCCTCCCAGCAGCTCATTGGCCCTGTTTGCGATGACCTCATTGGCATTCATGTGGTGTGATGTGCCGGCGCCTGCCTGGAAGACATCAACCATAAAATGGTCATGCCAGAGTCCTTCGGCCACCTCCCCTGCGGCCTGCGCAATCACCTTCCCTCGCCGGTTATCGAGCTTTCCAATATCCATGTTGGCAAGGGCAGCGGCCTTTTTGATTAGTGCCGTCGCACGGATAAATTCAGGCCGTGGACCCATCCCGCTGATCGGGAAATTCTCAATCGCCCTTACGGTCTGTATCCCATAGTAGGCCCACTCAGGGACCTTTTTTTCTCCGAGTGAGTCATGCTCGATCCTAAAGCCTTTTTTAGCTTTTTCCTTTTTCACTCGAAAATCCCATTTTCTATGTGTAGTCGCAACCTTCAGGTTGCGCCATCATGGAACGCAGGCTAAAGCCTGCGACTACAGCCTATCTTCATACTCCTCTGTAGTTAATTTTCCTTCTGATCACCTGTAAGAAGAACCTTCAATCCCTCACCCCCGGCTGCCGCATAAATATTGTTATCATCACCCACAACAATCGAGGAAATGTTCGTGTCAATTCCGTGGCGTGTAGCTAATACAGGCTTAGAGGGATCGCCAATATTGAATATCACGACCTCTTTTTCAGTGGTAACATAGAGACTATCACCCCTCAAGTGGACATCTTTAATCCTGTAATCCAAATCGATGTCTTTTACCTCTTTAATCGATGGGGGGTCTGTGATATCGATAACGAGCAATCTATTTCTGCCGCTGGCAAGAAAGGCAAAGGTATCCTTTATCATGATATGGCTTATCCCTTTCGCATTAAAGAGATTGACCCGTGCCGGTTTCAGAGGATCACTGATGTCTAATACCTCCAATCCAATATCCCCTTCAGCAATCAACAGATGCCCTCTATACACAGAAAGGTCTTGTGGTCTATCCTCTGTTGGATAGTTTGCAACAAACCTGGGCCTGGAAGGCTCTGACACATCCACGATCTGTACACCACTTTCCCCGTCGGCAAGGTAAGCATATTTCCCTTCGACCACAACCCTGTTTGCAATCCCAGGGGAATCATATCCCCCAATTCTGACAGGCCTGTAAGGATTACTGAAATCTATAATATGCAGGCCAGCATCCCCTGCTGCCACAAAGGCAAGGTTATCCTGTATCAATAGACTTCGGGAATCCCCTGGCAATTCAACCGTCGTAATCCATGTGGGATTGACCGGGTTACTGATGTCTATCACCTGGAACCCCTGTGAACCGTTTGCCATATAGGCATACTTCTCCTTCACATAGACCTGATGGGCATAGCCATAAGACCCATAGCCAGCTACTTCGTAAGGCCGCCGTGGATTAGCAATATTGAGGACCCTGATCCCTGATTCCCAATCCGCAATATAGGCATAGTCTCCCTTTACCTTAACATCCCATACCATCCCGCTGGTATCTAATCCACCGATGATTGCCGGCCTTGAAGGATTCGTGATATCTACGATCTGAAGACCGGATCGCCAATCAGCGACATAGGCGATCTGACCGGCAACAAAAACACCCCTTGCGTTTCCAGGGGTCTTTAACAGGCCAACCCCCTTTGGCCTTATGGGGTTTTGAATATCGATGATCTGGAGACCGGTGTAATAGGAAGCCACATAGGCAAAATTATCTTTAACAAAGACATCCTCTGCATTAATGGCCGCAGGATAACTGGATACGAGTACAGGCTTCCTGGGATTACTGACGTCAACAATGAGGAGCCCCCCCTTATCCGCAGCCACAAAGGCATAGTTCCCTTTGACCGCGATCCCCCAGGCAAGACCTTTCGTCTCAAACCTGCTTAACAGTTCAGGACGGAGACTATTGCTCACATCGATTATAGAGATGCCGCCCCGGTGGTCTGCCACATAGACATAATTCCCGACTGCCTCCACGATATAGGCGAGTCCCTGTGTAGGGAGATTACTGACGATCTTTGAGGCAATGGGGTTCTTTATATCAATGATCTCAAGTCCGTGGTCATCATCTCCCACATAGGCCATGTTCTCCCTGACATAAACACCCTTGGGGGACCCCGGCGTGTGGATATTCGTCAGATGGATAAGCTTATAGGGAAATGTAATGTCATAGATATGGAGACCGGAATACCAGTCCGCCACGTACAGATAATTGTCTTTAAGAAAAAGCTTTCTGGCATAACCACCCTTTGCCGCATCCCCTGTATCAAGAGAAGTCACAGGAGAGGGGTGAATAATGGCCGCTATAAACATTAAGCATAAAATGATCCTTAACCTCAATCTTAACCTCACCGCACCTCCATATCTGTTGCCCACTCCACGACCTCACTGGTCACCACCTCTCTCTTCCCCGCAATGTAGCCATACCATTTCATAAAGGAGTCCGCAAACACAACAATGGCAAGGAGGGCCATGGCCGCTACAAGGATCGCATCCAGCTTAAAGGCAAGGGCCTCGCCTGATGCAGAGGCCTGTGCTGCTTTGCCCAGAAACAGCCAGAGGAGCTGATAGGATGCCGTCATGGTCATTGAGAACATAAAGAGCATCGGGACAAAGGTCACCCAGGCATACTTTAGCTTCCCCATCTTTATGATCACCGTTGTCCCGACGCAGAAGGCAAGGGCGGCCAGTAACTGGTTGGCCACTCCAAACATAGGCCATATTGTCGAGATACTCCCGGAGTATATCAGGTAAGCCCACGCGCCGACTACGACGAGACTGGTCATGATTGTGCCCGGCATCCAGTGGGTCTGGCTTAAAGGCTTATACACATACCCGCCTAATTCCTGGACGATAAACCTGGCAACCCTCGTACCCGTGTCTACTGTTGTTAGGATGAAGAGCGCCTCAAACATCAGGGCAAAGTTATACCAGTAAGGCATCAGCCCCTTCATGCCTGGGAGGTTTGAAAAGATATAGGCCATCCCGACGGCCAGCGAGACTGCGCCTCCGGGCCTCCCTGCCACATTGGCCCCTACGGTCTGAGACAGTTCCTGTATCTTACTCACTGGAAAACCAAGGGCGGCAAGGGCATCAAAGGAGAGCGTGGTATTGATGGCAAAATAGTCCCCTGGGATAAGGACCGTCGCAGCCACGATGGCAATGACGGCCACAAAACCTTCCACGAGCATGGCGCCAAAACCGATCACCCTTATCTCAGACTCCTTCTGGATCATCTTTGGCGTCGTCCCTGAGGAGATCAGGGAGTGGAATCCGGAAATGGCACCGCAGGCAATCGTAATGAACATAAAGGGGAAGATGGCGCCAGGGATGATCGGTCCTCCACCGGCCACGAAGAGGGTCGTAGCAGGCATCTGGATATCAGGGGCCAGTACGATGACCCCCACCGCCAGAAGGGCTACAGTCCCGATCTTCATATAGGTGGATAGATAGTCCCGCGGGCAGAGGAGCATCCAGACCGGAAGTACCGATGCCACAAACCCGTACGCTGCCATGCTAATGACAAGGGTATTTTTTGAGAGGTTAAAGAAGGGCTCAAGGCCTGAGCCGGGGATATATCTCCCTAAGACAACGGCAAGGACCAGAAGGGCAACCCCAATGACACTGACCTCCCCTACCTTCCCATGTCTGATCTTGTACAGATACATCCCCATAAAAAAGGCGATAGGGATGGTGGCTGCTATCGTAAATGTGCCCCAGGCACTTTTAGCAAGGGCGTTGACAACAGCAAGGCCAAGGCCTGCCAGGGCAACGATAATGATAAACAGGATGGCCAGGGCCGCGGTGATCCCGGCAACAGGCCCCACCTCATCCTTTGCGATCTGGGCAAGGGACCTGCCGTTCCTCCTCACAGAAGCCGCAAGGATGACTGTATCGTGGACTGCGCCGCCGAGGGCCGCGCCGATCAATATCCATAGAAAACCAGGCAGGTATCCAAATTGGGCAGCCAGCACCGGGCCTATCAAAGGACCTGCCCCTGCAATAGCAGCAAAGTGGTGGCCAAAGAGGACCCACTTGTGTGTCGGGTGATAGTCCCTTCCATCGGCCATCCTCGTTGAAGGGGTGCGCCTCCTGTCATTTAGAACCAATACCTTCGTGGTGAGAAAGGTCCCATACAGCCTGTAGGAGATGACAAAGAAACAGGCAGCAGCGACCACGAGCCAGAGGGCATTCACCTTCTCTGAAGGGTGGATGATCTGGGTGACAACCGCAAGGGCAAAGGCGCCGATGATCGCAATGATGGCCGTGATGATAGTGGATGGTTTCATGTTTCAATCATTATAGTCTGGACCGAAAGTTCAGGTCAAGTTGTAGCTTGAAAAATAGAGACGTGCTATAATGATAAATCATCAGAGGGATCACCCCGATGGCAAAGCGAAGAGGCGGCATACAGCGAAAGATGGTTGTTGCCCTGCTGGTCGTGGGACTATTACCAGGGTTTGCAGGTATCTATTTCACCTATCTGAGCGGGACAAAGGCGCTGAAGGATTCTATCGGCGCCAGTTTCCAGGTCATCGCCCAAAAAACAGCAGGCAAGATAGACGTAATCATCAACAATGAGATAGAAGAGGCCAGGGCACTCTCGATATCCCCGCTCATCATAGCCGCTGTTCAGGAAGCCGGCAAAAGAGATCAGTCCAAAAGGCTTTTAATCAGAGAAGTTCACAGCTACATAGAAAGGTACCAGAGAGAGAGGACAAGGGATATCTTCTCTGTTGCTGTTGTTGATAAAAAAGGAGGTATCATTACCTCTACCCGCAAGGACTCTCCTATCTATAAGTCAGGGGAGAAGGAGCGGCAGAGTCTCTTTGCAGATGGGAGAAAAGAGGTGTTTGTCAGCGACGTTGCCTTTTATAGTCCGAAACAGACATACGCCATGTCAATCGGAGCCCCAATTATAGATAACAAGACTGGGAAAACGACCGGCGGTATCGAGATCATCTATAATATAAAGGATATCTTTGGAAGTATAACGACGGTCGACATTGGTAAGACCGGGCATGCCAACCTGGTCACTTCGGATGGCATACTATTAATCTGCCCCCTCTTCCCCCTGCAAAGCCATACGATTCACAGTGATCTGTTAAAGCAAATAGCGACTCCCCAATCCGGCTGGGGGATAACCCCCGATGATGGACATGGGGGGAAGGACTCTATCATCGGCTTCTCCCCTGTGAAGACAACCCTTCAGATGGGTCAGGGGAATTTTGGCGGAAAGGGGTGGTATGTCTTTATAAGACAGTTCCCGGAAGAGACCTATGCCCCTTTTTATACCCTGTTAAAGAGGGTGCTGATGTTTGGCGCAATCATGACATCCCTCCTCTTATTACTGGGATACTACTTCGCAAGAAGGATCGTTAAACCTATTGAGGTCTTAAGTGAGGGGGCTACGAGGATAGGCCAGGGCCAACTCGATCACCGGCTGAAGATTGCAACCGGGGATGAGATCGAAGACCTTGCTGATAATTTCAATTATATGGCAAAGGAACTTGAGAGGGAATTCTGGGAGGTAAAGTTGGAGAGGGATAAGTTAAACACCATCATGGATAGTATCGGTGACGGCCTGGTCATCGTGGACAAAGACCTTAAGATACAGTATATGAATGCGCAATTCCTGGACTTCTTTGGAAAGGAATCTATTGGAAGGCCCTGTGGCGAGGTCCTCGGCATAGGAGGCAGTTCGTGCGACCTGTGTTCTGTCAGAAAGGGAAGTGAGATCAGCCCTCATACCAAAGAGGTGATTACTAAGGAAGGACGCACCTTTCTTGTGACCCAATCCGCCTTGAAAAACATTGATGGGACAATATCCTTTGTGGACATCTTTAAAGACATTACGGAAAGAAAGAGGTTAGAACGTCAGCTTCTCCATTCTGAAAGGTTGTCTGCCTTGAGCCAGTTTTCCTCCGCCTTTGCCCATGACCTTAGAAACCCCGTCATAGCTGTCAAGAAAACCATAGAGATGCTCAGGGATTCTTCCGGCCTCCTCCGGGAAGAGGACACAAAACGGGTGTATGCCGATCTGATCTCTACCTGCGGACTCCTCCTGGGGCTGGTCAATGATGTGTTAGATATCCATCAGGCCAGCTACAGGGATTTACCTTTGCTATATCTGTCATTCTCACTGACTCAGGCATTAGAAGAAGCCGTTAAACTTCTGGGCATTGAAGCGGAGGAAAGGGGGATCCATGTGGAGATCGAGGGTGACCCTAAAGATATCTGGATGGAAGGGGACAGGAGAAGGATACAACGGGTGTTTATAAACCTCCTGAGTAATGCCCTCAAGTATTCCCCTCCTAAGGGGAAGGTGAAGATCTCATTTACTACATCGATGTCCCCTGAGACATCAGGGATATCTAATCTATTGCTCAGGATCGAGGATGACGGTACTGGAATACCGCCGGCTGAGCTGACAAAGGTCTTTGATCTATTCTACAGGACAGACGAAAACAGCCTCAAGCAAGGGACAGGTCTGGGCCTTTTCTTTTGTAAGGTGGTCGTGGAGGCCCATGGAGGACGGATATGGGCTGCAAACAGGGAGAAAGGCGGGGCAGTATTTTATATCGAGATGCCCCTTGAAAGGAGGGAGGCAGATGCCTATAAGGGTTCTCTTAGCCGATGACCAGAGGCTTTTTCGCCAGAGCCTGAAGTATCTTCTTGAACAGGAAGGAGATATCCAGGTAGTGGCCGAGGCGGCTGATGGACAGGATGCCTTCACCCTGGCCCAGGACATCCAGCCGGACATTGTCCTGATGGATGTGGATATGCCCAAATTGGATGGGATCAAGGCAACTCGTCTGATTCTGGAAAGGGACCCCCATATAAAGATCCTGATGCTCTCGGTGCATGATGATGATGAGCGGATCATATCCGCCATGCACAACGGGGCTGTTGGGTACGTCCTGAAAGATGCAGATCATAAGGAATTCATAAGAATAATCCGGGGCGCCTTCAGGGGAGAAAAGGTCCTATCCCCTTTTCTGGCAGACCGTATACCCAAGGTTCCCTCACAGATCGAAGGCCCGGTACAACAAAGTAAAGAGGAAAAGGGATCGGCAAAAATAGCACTCTTGACAGACAGGGAGAGGGAGACCTTAAATCTCCTGTCAGAGGGTAAAAGCAATAAAGAGATCGCTGACCGGTTGTGCATCTCTGTAGAGACTATTAAATCTCATCTGCAGACCATATACAGGAAACTGGATGTAAAAAGCAGGACAGAGGCCGCCATCTTATTTCTGAGAGAAAGGAGATAAAAGGTCAACTCTTCAAGTACCCTCTCAGTAAACCTTATGGGTTTATTGGTCACAGGTGCATCTTTATATTTCACTCACCAGAATCTACGAGAATGCACTATGCAAATCTTTTCCCAATAACACAAGGTGTCCATTTAGAAGCCGGCAGTTCAATCCGCATTCCACTACCCGATCCTGGTGGAACCGGAATCAGGCCTGTGTTAAGAAGTAAAGATGCAAATATAAAACGCCTTGACTTACGTAGTCCCCTGGTTTATAAGTAACTTATGCACTTTACTAACGAAGTCAAAATTTCTCTAAAGCGTGAATATGCCCTATGCTCAAACGCCATAGCCTTTTACAAAAAGACCATAAAGGAGTTTGAGGAAAAATACCATTTCAGTACCCAGACATTTCTGAAAAAGTTTGAGGCAGGCCAGATGGGGGATGATGCTGATTACTTTGATTGGTACGCCTTTTCGAGACTCCTTGCCCAGTGGCAAAAGATACAGTCTGCCATCCGCTCTGCTGTCCGGTGATGCAGAGATTTGTTAAAAACATAGAAAAAACCATCGTCTCCACTCCCATTATTTTATCCTCCCATATCCAAAAACAGTTCGGGCCAGATAATGAAACAGTTTATTTAAAGGGCAATCTTCTATTCATAGACTTTTCAGTCCTTGAGATTGCAATTTTTGCCAATAAGATCCACAATACAGTCTCTATTGATAAATACAGGTACCATTATAGGGACAAACAAGGACAGATGCTTTTTCGTTATGATAATGCCCCACATCATCGTGAAATTCCTTCACATCCCCACCATAAGCACACAACCGATAACATAATTCAATCGACCGTACCCTCCCTGAAAGATGTTCTGAACGAGATTAGCGCCATCATCATCAGGAAATAAGAAGGCTTCAAACCCTACAAACTCTCTGTATGCATTTCCCTTTTCCCTCTTTGTTATCCTTCTAAAAGTATCTTCTTCAGTCCTTCTGCATATCTTCTGCCATCTTTATTATCCGTTAATATCTCGATATCCTCCGATCGTGATACTCCGAGTTTCAGTTCCACTGCCCTTGCGATCTGCTCTTGCTCAAAGATATTCTTTCCCATAATGGCCCTGTTGCTGCCGAGGTCCTTCAGGATAGCAAGCCCCACTGCATCGATGGCAATCCTGTCTGTCCCGGCAAGGATGACATCACCCCGCCTTTTAGTCCCTATGGCAGGGCCACCGTCTACAAAGACCTCGATACCGTCCAGGAGTATCAGCGATGGGTTATAGACCTGATTTATTTCCGCGATCATCTTCCTCATGCTAAAGAAGGATGTGTGGAGTTCCCTCATATTCCTCTTATGGGTAATGCCGACAGAGAGTTTTAGAGACATAGTGAAAACCCCGCCAAAACCATGGGTTTTAAGACAGCATGTGGTAACGATACATTCAGCATCAAGGATTGGTTTTGCGACATCAAATCCATCTCTCCAGTGGCTCTGTTTGGGCCTTACTCTTACCCACCCATCCGAAGGTAGTTCCTCAAAGTCTATGAGGCCCACGTCAAGCCTCTTACAGAGTTCATATATCCCCTTTTCTCTTAAGACACTGGATGTATCCGGGGGGCCGCTCCTCTCACCGATGGTGATACTCTTCGCCCCCATCTCCTTTAAATGCAACATCAGATATGTAAGGGTGTCATTGTGAGTAGAACCGGGGAAGGGGTCTGCCGTGTTGAAGTTTGGTTTAAGGAGGACATCCTTTTCCTTCACAGGGGTTATCTCAAGGAGGTCAATGGCCCTCTTTATGCCTGAGGCCCTGTCTGAGGTTTTAATGAGGGAGACCTTTGATGTTTTTTCTGTAAGGACTGTGTCTGATTGTCCGGCCATGACTATACCTCTCTTCCCTTCAATCATTGACAACAGGAGACTGCTTCCTGTGCCTATGATAAATTTCCGTCTATTAAGCATTCTATCCTTCTTATTGTCTCAGTTCTTATTTTTAATATAGCACTTTTTACCCTTCTACGCTTCTTTTTGTGGCACTTTAAGTAGTTGCCATTCGGTATATCCTTCTTTATCCTGTTATATTATTAAAAAGATCTATTTGTAGGGAGATTAACTTATGTCTGATAGGATCATGAAGGTTTCAAGATTTAGATGATTTTTGAAATGATGAGGTCTGGCCGGAAATGGAATGAGGTGATAGATAGAGAGGTATACCATAGAGGCCTCTTTATTTTGGATTTAAGTTGGCAGAATGGTTTATTCACA
>JAHFEQ010000038.1:16073-19164 GCA_023248395.1 Nitrospirota bacterium | reverse complement strand
CCATTCCATAGGATAATTTTCGCCCTCTTGATCGCCTCCTCACGATTCCCCCCCATGGGCTCGTCTCTGTGCCAGACGATGATCTCGTCCTCAGGGATACCTATTTTAAAGGCGCTGTTCCTGCCCAGATGCTCATCAGGAAAGAAGAAGACCTTCTCACGCCGGTCCAGTGCCCACCGCACTACCCTTTCTGCGATAGAGGATGTGCATACAGCCCCCTCCTTCCTGCCGCAAAAGGCCTTCAGGTCTGCAGAGGAGTTTATGTATGTGACAGGCAGCATCCTATTCTCGCCGACAACATTAGTGATGTCCTTCCATGCCTTTTCTACCCTGTATAGATCAGCCATATCTGCCATGGAACAGCCGGCTGTAAGGTCCGGCAGGATCACCTTTTGATGCCCGCCTGTAATGATATCCGCTGTCTCGGCCATAAAGTGGACCCCGCAGAAGACGATATACTCCCGATCACTCCTGGCGGCTTCCTGGGAGAGCTTTAGGGAGTCACCTCGAAAATCGGCAAATTTTATGACATCGTCCTGCTGATAGTGATGCCCCAGGATGAGCAGACGACTACCCAGGGCCTCTTTGGCCGTCTGTATTCGTCTGACGAGATATTCTGTGGATAATTCTAAATAATCCTCTATTGGACAAGACCGTACAGTAACCATGTTTATTTATTATAATACATTGACTTTAATGAAATCAAACCGCTTTGTCTGTTTTAGGACATCTAAACTATGCCGATATGATATTGCCACCATGGAGGGAGACTGTGAAACAGAGATTAAAGGGATTCCTTCTCCTCATATCTATAATTTTTATAATAGCCTATATCGCCTCTGAGTATTACACCCGAAGGATTGATGCCGAGATAGAGGTATACAGGAGTAGAGTAGACATACTCTATAATGCCCACGAAGTCCTCTACCATGCGGTAGCCATCCAGGAAGACCTCTACAGCCTTCTGTCCGGTGCATATAAGAACCCTGAGTCAGTAAAGGAGCAGTTAGATCATTTAGATCAAGGGATAAAGGGGCTCTCGACTTCAGTAAGCTACATCTATTATACCGGTCGAGCCGATGCCTTATTTAAGACTTATTCTCATCATGTGGAGGTGATAGATACTATCTATCCCAAGTTTCTTGAGAAGGTAAAGACTGCCATAGAGATGAAGGATGAGCGTGAGAGGACAATCTACTTAAAAGAGGCAGTAGAGACTGGGGAGGGATTGGAGGTCATCGTCAGGGAACTGGATAAGTTCCTGGAAGAGGAATATAAAAAGATAAATAGTTCGCTTCCTACCGTGACTGAGCAGATGAGGTGGATAAGAAATGTCACCGGAATCCTATTTTTTATCGCGATGATAGTTTCCTCCTTTTTGATGTTCTATTCATGCAGACCCCTTAAGCGGACGTTACAACCCTTCCTCAAGGCTATAAAGGCTGGGGACTATCATGCTGCCAACAAGGTGGAAGCGGATAATGAAGAGTGCAGTAGAGAGATTGTATCTACATTCAATACAATTATCGAACGGATAAAGGAGGGCGAGAAGTCCTCTGAATCACTGACGATAACTGATCCACTGACAGGCGTGTATAATAGAAGATACTTTGATATAAGGCTTGACGAAGAAATGAACAGGTGCATCCGTTATGGGACCATCTTTTCCCTTTCCCTTATAGATATAGACCACTTCAAGGAGATCAATGATACCTTTGGCCATCAAGTCGGAGATTCAGTGCTTAAAGAACTTGTACTGTTGATCAGGGACAGTTCGAGAGAGACAGACATCGTGGCTCGCTATGGGGGAGAAGAGTTTGTTATTATATACCCCTGTACCCCCAAGTTAGGGGTCTTGTCCCAGGTAGAGAGGTTAAGGGAGAAAGTAGAGGGGTACCAGTTTAAAGACTTACCGAGACCGGTGACCATAAGTATCGGCGCTGCGGATTCTGCTGGAAAAACCAATCCTGCCCTGGTCATACAGGAGGCAGATAGCAACCTCTATATGGCAAAACACAGGGGGAGGAACCGGTGTGTCATTATAGGGGTTACCACCTGACTTTTTTTACCATCCTATTCACCATTCATTAAAATTGTGCTAAAGTTGGGCTATGTCTGAAGTGGTATTTAAATCTGGCTTTGTCTCCATAATAGGGAGACCTAATGTCGGCAAGTCTACCCTTCTCAACATGATCGTCGGAGAGAAGATTGCCATAGTCTCTGACAAACCCCAGACTACAAGGAATAAGATACTCGGAATAAAAAATCTCCCAGGGGCGCAGATTGTCTTTCTTGACACCCCGGGAATTCATAAACCGCGGCATAAGCTGAATGAGTATATGGTGAAGACTGCCCTTAGCACACTGGATGAAGTGGATATCATACTCTTCATGGTAGAGGCGGGCGAGCCAGTCGGTCCTGGTGACCGGTATATTATAGATGCACTCAGTGCCGTTACAAGGCCTGTCTTTCTCCTGATTAATAAAATAGACAAGGTACCAAAAGGCGTGGTGTTGCCTCAGATTGAAGAATATAGACAGCTTTATAAGTTTGAAGAGTTCTTTCCTATATCCGCCCGTTGTGGAGATAATCTTGACAGGCTGTTGCAGTCTATCGTAAAACAGCTTCCTGAAGGTCCCAGGTATTTTCCAGAAGATATTGTAACCGACCAGCCTATGAGGTTTATTGCCTCCGAGATCATTCGCGAAAAGATATTCCAACTTACCTATCAGGAGATACCCTATTCCATTGCTGTAGAGATTGAAGATTTTAAGGAGGTAGAAGACAGGAATCTTGCCATGATAAGGGGAGTAATATTTGTTGAGAGGGATTCTCAGAAAGGGATCATCATAGGAAAGGGTGGTGCCATGCTAAAGAAGGTTGGTCAGCTCGCAAGGGAGGAGATCGAGGCCATTATGGGCATAAAGGTCTTCTTAGAGCTGTGGGTAAAGGTGAAAGACAGATGGCAGAGCGATGACCGGATATTAAAGATGCTGGGGTATAAGGGTTAGGGCATGCCTTTAATCAAGACAAGCGGTATCATCCTTACCAGTCGCCCAATGGGCGAATGGGACAGGATTGTAGAGATGCT
>JAHFEQ010000038.1:0-15973 GCA_023248395.1 Nitrospirota bacterium | reverse complement strand
ATATCGTTGTGACAGGAGGCACTGTTGCTGTTATACGCCGATGGCAATCCATCTCTCTCTATCAGATTAATCGATTTGTTTTGGCAGATCATATCAAGAAAGAGATAAGTGAGATACTCGATAAATACATTTCGTATGTTACAGGGAAGAAGTTGATGGATATGAAAGAGTATCTCTCTTAACAGCTAAATTAGACTTCCTTGTACTGGCTATTTAGCTCCAGTATTAGCCTTTCCACCTCTTGTAATCTAAAAGGTTTGCGCAAGAAAGGTATATTAGAAGGCACATTCAACACACATTCAACAAAAAGTTGACTTCCCAAAACCCTTTGTTTTATTCTATGAGCTGTGATCCTGGAGAAATATTATTTAACCCAGCTTCCATTCATGTACATCCCAGTAATCCCCTGGATGGAGCTTGAAGGATTTATGTCGTATTGTCAGGTGCAGGATATTCCACCTCTGGTCAGGCTAACACTCCTCTCTGACGGTTCCCTGGTCAAGTCTCTCCGGGCATTATATCTCTCTGATATTTTGGTGGATGTTCAAGCTCAGAGTCAGGCAAGCATGAGTCCAGAAATGGCAAAGTTTCTTGACTCTGCAGAAGGGCTGAATTCTATGACTCGCGATGCCTGGCTTTGTTGTAATGACAGGCGGTTAGTGTATGCACATTCATTTATCGATGCCTCTAAAATGGGGGGGATGATACAAAAGGGAATTGATAAGAAGATGATGCCGGTAGGAGTGTTACTAAGTGATTATAACCTACCTCTTATACGCGACCAGCTGTCAATAGCGCAACTAAAAAGTGATCCGTTGGCTGAAGAGTTTTCAGTTACTCGAAATATATTTTGGGTCAGGTGTTATCGCCTCAGAGGGGGAGAAGGATTTAATGCGGCTATATTAGAGATATTCTCACCTGATACGTTTGCTGGTGGGTAGTAGAGATGGAAGGGAAACTAAAGGCCATTTTTGACCTGATACGTCTGGATAAACAGTACGGAACCCTTCTTCTGATGATGCCAACCCTATGGTCACTTTTTCTTGCTTCGAGTGGAGTCCCTTCTTTCAGACACCTCTTTATCTTTGTCTTTGGTTCTTTTATAATGCGCAGTGCCGGGTGTGTCATGAATGACATGGCTGACAGGAATTTTGACCGGTTCGTAGAGCGGACAAGGGAGAGACCGCTTCCCTCAGGAAGATTGAATATGAGAGATGCAAGTGCGATCTTATTGATACTGCTGCTACTTGCCTTTATACTTGTACTGATGTTAAACAGGCTGAGCCTTTTATTATCTTTTGTTGCTTTGGTCCTGACTGGCATATACCCGTTTACCAAGCGATATATTCAACTTCCCCAGTTCTTTTTAGGTACAGCCTTTGGATGGGGCGCAGTTATGGCATGGGCGGCAGTGCGAAATGAGGTGGCATGGCCCCCGTTTCTATTTTTTCTTGCTACAATGTTTTGGGCGACGGGCTATGATACCATCTATGCCCTTATGGATAAAGAGGATGACATTAAGGTTGGGATAAAATCTACGGCGATCCTTTTTGGTGACTACACCTATATTGCCTTGACCATACTTTTCCTGATAACAATTGCCATCCTTCTTACAGTGGGTGTCATAACAGGACTTGGGCATCTCTATATATTTTCCATTACTCTTGTGACCATCGGGCTTTTATACCAGGTGTTTCAGATAAGACGGGGCGTGGATAGGGCTGGGTTATTCCGCCTCTTTAAGTCCCATGTATGGATTGGAGTTATTGTCCTCATAGGGATAGTCTTTGATATTTTGGTAGGTTAATTAGGGGGACAGTATATGCCATATAACGACTTGAGGGACTTTATAAGTATCCTGGAAAAGAGAGGGGAGCTTATCAGGGTAACGACGGAGGTAACTCCATACTTAGAGATTACAGAGATTTTAGACAGGCTTCTTGCATCGAAGGGACCGGCTGTCTTATTCGAGAATGTAAAGGGATATAATATCCCCATCGTTGGAAACCTATATGGTACGGTAGAGAGGGTCGCCCTTGGGCTTGAGGTTGACGAGGATGGCCTCGAAGATATAGGGATGTTCCTTGCTTATCTGCAGCATCCTGAACCGCCGAAGGGATTCGTTGAGGCGATAAAGAAGTTACCCTTCTTTGCAAAGGTGATGAACCTCACTCCTAAGACTGTAAATAAGGCCCCATGCCAGGAGGTGGTCATTCAGGGAGATGATGTGGATCTGTCAAAGTTCCCTGTTATGACATGTTGGCCGGAGGATGCCGCTCCTCTGATTACATGGCCACTTGTAGTAACCCAGTCCCCCTCAGGGGGGCCTTCTAATGTCGGCGTTTACAGGATGCAGGTCACAGGAAAGGATAAGACAATAATGCGTTGGCTTAAGACAAGGGGCGGGGCCCGGCACTACAGAGAGTGGATGGAGAGGAATATGCCCATGCCTGTATCCGTGGCAATAGGGTGTGACCCTGCGACGACGATAGCGGCTGTAACACCGGTGCCTGAAAGGATAGGGGAGTTTCACTTTGCAGGACTGCTGCGTAAAGAAGCGATAGAGCTTGTTCAGTGCAAGACCAATGAGTTATTGGTTCCGGCGGCAAGTGAGATTGTGCTGGAAGGTGAGATAGTGCCAGGAGAGGAGTTGCGGGAAGGACCCTTTGCTGACCATACTGGATATTATAATGCAGAGGAGTCGTTTCCTGTCTTCAGGATAAAATGTATCACCCACCGGAGTTCTCCACTGTATTTGTCCACCATAACAGGCCGTCCCCCAAAGGAGGATGCCATCATAGCGCTTGCATTAACCAGGATATTCCTTCCAATCCTGCGGAGCCAGTTCCCTGAAATAGTAGATTTTCATCTCCCTATGGAGGCCGTTTCATACCGGATAGCCATTGTATCGATAAAGAAGGAGTTCCCGGGACATGCAAAGAGGGTCATGATGGGGCTCTGGGGTTTCCTTAAACAATTCCTGTATACAAAGTATATTATCGTTGTGGATAGTGACATTAATGTACGTCACTGGGATGATGTGGTATGGGCATTGTCTACACGGGTTGACCCGGGACGGGATATGACTATTATAGAAAATACCCCCTTTGACTATCTTGATTTCTCTACCCCCCTACCTGAGTTAGGGGCGAAGATGGGAATTGATGCCACGATGAAATCACTGCCTGAGGTCAACAGGATGTGGGGAAGGAAGATAGAGATGGCCACAGAGATTAAGGAGTTGGTGGACAGGAAGTGGCCATCTCTCGGCATTGAAGAATCCCGCGAGAAGCTGCGGTGATTCCAGGAAGGAACTACCGCATCGCCTCATAAACCCTGCCGACCATCTTAGCAGAGGGTTTGAGGGTCTTATCCCCCTCTTTCCATGCAGCCGGGCATACCTCATCAGGATGGGCTACCAGGTAGATATTGGCCTGCATCTTTCTTAGAAGCTCCTCTGCATTCCTGCCAACATTATAGAAATTGACTTCAGAGGCAATAAGCTTACCCTCGGGATTTATTATAAATGTCCCCCTCAGAGCCAATCCTGTATTTTCATCATAGACCCCAAATAGTTTTGAGACCTTGCCGGTTGGATCTGCACCCATCGGATATTTAACCCCTGATAAAAGCTTCTCTGATTGGTGCCAGGCCATGTGAGAATACTTTGTGTCAGTGCTCACAGAGATTACCTCACAACCAAGGTCCTTTAGCTCTTTGTATTTGTCTGCCAGGTTGTCGAGTTCTGTAGGACATACAAATGTAAAGTCTGCAGGATAGAAGAAGAGGATCAGCCACTGCCGCCTCCCTTTGATATCCTCCAGACTCAGCTTTCCAAAATCACCCCTTGCAGGGTCATAGATCTCCATCTCAATATTTGCCACGACTTGCCCTATTGATAAACACTCTGTCATTGTTTTTTTCCTCCTTTTAAATTAAATTTTAAATTTGACGACCCACTCTGTGGGTACCCAGAGATTTGAAATTAAACTAATTCCCACCCCCCTTCTGTCCTTTCCGGCAATCCTTGCATAAACCATAAAAGTCTACATGGTTACCTAAGATCTGGAACTCTTTCAATATTTGAGAAGGGAGTCTTAAAATGCCTGAGTAATTCACAAAGACATCCCTTATCTCGTTACATCCTGTACATACTATATGATGATGAGGATTTGTAGTCGGGTCATAATGTTTGCGTGCCGGATCAATGGTAATCTCTAAGACACCCCCATTCTCTTTTAAGGTTTGAAGGGTGTTATAAACCGTTGCAAAGGATATTGTTGGATATTCCCTTTTTACTTCCTTAAAGATATCTTCGGCTGTAGGATGACGGGTATTTCCCTCCAGAAACTTGAGTATGGCAAGCCTCTGTGGAGTTAATCTGAGCCCCTTACCCTTATATTTTGCAATAAGCTTTTCCATGCCTTTTCCTTTATAAAAATTATTCTTAATTTAAAATCATTCTAAATTGGTACGTAAAACTTGTCAAGAACTTTTTTCATGGAGAGAAGGTATATTGTTAACATCTCATTGATATGTGGCAAATTCGGTTTTGCAGGGTTATCCTGTTTTTACTGAACTTATCTGAATATGCAGTGGTCAAAGAGATTGTGATTATCTGGAAGGGAGAAGGCTAAAAAATACACACCACTAAATTCGTTTTCTACGATTACCTTCTATTGCAGCATGCTTTTTTGCATAACTTTCTTCTATAATCCTGACAACCTCCTCCGGGTCGTCTGTTATGTAAAAAAGGTTCATATCTTCTTTGTCTATAGTGCCTACAGGTATAAGAGTCTCTTTCATCCATTTGATCAGGCCACCCCAGTAATCCTTGCCAAGCATTATAATAGGAAATCGTCTTATCTTACCGGTCTGCATCAGAGTAAGGGCCTCAAAGTATTCATCCATCGTTCCGAATCCGCCAGGGGTTATTATATATCCCACAGAGTATTTAACAAACATCACCTTTCTGGCAAAGAAGTATCTAAAATCCAGCCTCTTATCCTGATATTTGTTAGGGGTCTGCTCTTTGGGTATTTCTATATTCAGTCCTATGGAAAGGCCCTTCCCCTTCTTGGCCCCCCGATTACCAGCCTCCATGATACCAGGTCCCCCACCGGTTATAATCGAAAAGCCTTTTTTGGATAAAATCTCCGCCAGTTTCATTACTGACTTATAATATTGACTATCTCTGGATAATCTGGAGCTTCCAAAGATAGATACAGCCCGTTTAACATTACTGAGCTCCTCGAAGCCTTCGACAAACTCACTCATGATCCTGAATATACGCCATGTCTCATGGCCTCTGAGATCTTCCATGTTTTCCATATCCCTATTTGACAGAAGATGTCCTACCCTCACAATCTCTGCATCAATTCTTAATTATATACTTATCCGCAACCGAAGATACACTGCAGGGTCAGTATACAGAAAAAAAATAAAAAAGCAATTGGGTCCCATTTAGGGCAAGGGGGAATATCTATGAATACTATAAAGAGTCTCATCCTAAGATATTTTGAACCAATATTGGTAGTTACCATCATCCTTATACTGCTGTTTATCGATATATTTGTTATAAACAAGGCGGCTTTTCTGTATTTCTACTTTTTACCTGTCCTAATTGCAGGCTATTATATTGGTAAAAGGGGGGCTACCCTCACGGCTACGATGACGGTACTCATAGTAACCTTTAGGATCCTCATTTCACCGACTACCTTTATTGCCTACATAAAAACTTCCTTTGATTTATATTTCCAGGTCGTAGTATGGGGAGGCTTCCTGATACTCTCTAGTTATGTTGTAGGAAAATTGTACGAAGAGAAGGAGGCCCAATATCAGAATTTACGACAGTCTTATGTTGGCGTTATAGAGATCCTTGTGAAGTATATTGAGTCTGTAGACAAATATACCAAGGGGCACTCCGTTAGGGTAGCTGACATAGCAATAGATATTGCAATGTCAATGGGGCTTTCCAGGGAAGATTGTGAAAATGTTAAAGTTGCTGCACTCCTGCATGACGTTGGCAAGATAGATATAAGCATGGATTTGATAAAGAAAGCAGCTTCCCTTACAAAGGAGGAGAGAGAGGTTATGAGTACCCATACCGAGCGAGGGGCAAATATCCTTTCTAAAGTAGGGAATATATTAAGTGAGGCTGTACCCATAGTCCTTGCCCATCATGAATATTTTAATAAAAATAATAATGTGAAGGAAAAAAAAGAGAGTGTGCCTTTGGGCGCCAGGATAATAGCCGTAGCAGATACTTATGATGCGATGATTACTGACAGGCCTTATCGTAAGGGTAAGCTTCCATGGCAGGCGTTAGAAGAGATAGAGAAGTTTTCTGGCTCCCAGTTTGATCCGGAGATCGTTGAGGCCTTTCGCATTGTAGTGAATAAATATATGGAAAGAGAGCACGTCTCTGTGTAGGCATCAGGTTCTGCCCCCCTCCCTCCCTAATTTATTTGACTTTCAACTAACAAGATAATATGATTTACTGTAATATTCGTGATTTGTCCAGGAAAGGGTTTATCTTACTATGATCATTGAAGAAAAGGATGAAAATATCAATATCGACGGCCTCACAGAGGAAGAACTTTTAGAGCTGATAGACGGGGACCATCTGCCGGCCCATATCGCTATCATCATGGATGGCAATGGGAGATGGGCAAGGGTCAGAGGGCTCCCCAGGATAGCAGGTCATCGGGAAGGGATTAATTCAGTCCGGGATATTGTGACGTGCTGCCGTGAGATAGGGATAAAGGTGCTGACAATTTATGCCTTCTCAGCCGAAAATTGGAAGAGGCCGGAACTGGAGGTCAGCGCCTTGATGACCTTCCTGGAAGAGTACCTGCAAAGGGAACTAGAAACCCTGATGGATAATGATATACGGTTCATGACTATAGGGCAAACTGATAAGTTGCCAAGGTCTGTGCAGAAATGGATACGGAAGGTGGTGAAAGAGACAGAAAATAACAGCTCCATGGTGTTAAATATAGCCCTTAGTTATGGTGGTCGAACAGAGATCGTTGATGCTATAAAGCATATTGCTAAAGATGCATTAGAGGGGAGGGTTATGCCTGAAGACATTGATATGGGCCTCTTTTCAAAATATCTATATACCCATGGTCTTCCCGACCCTGACCTCATGATAAGGACTAGTGGTGAGACCCGCGTCAGCAATTTCCTCCTATGGCAGATAGCTTATGCAGAGTTATATTTTACCAAAACCCTCTGGCCAGATTTCAGGAAGCATGATCTGTTCCTTGCGATCCTTGACTATCAGCATAGAGAGAGGAGATTTGGTATGGTAGAGGAGCAGATCTCCAGGGCAAACTGATGGGAGGTAAGAGGGTCGTAACTGCTATTGTATTAATTCCCCTGATTTATCTGTTTATCAAGTATCTTCACCCAATCTACTTCTTATTTGTCGTGACTGCTGTGGTTTTAATAGGTCAATATGAATTTTATAGATTCTATTACAGGGAGTTTAACAAACTTGCCCTCGTAGGCCTCTCTTTAGGTTTTTTATTGCTACTGACCTTTTATGGAGGGAAGGATGCCTTCATAGCGAAAGAAATGGCCTTAAGTATGGTAATACTTATAGCCCTGTTAGGATTCTTATTCTTGAAAGTAAACCTGAAAGATGCCCTCACTGGAGTTTCTGTAGTGGTATTTGGTATACTCTACGTCGCCTGGACACTCGGTCACCTGATCTCATTGCGCCATCTTTTTAATGGTCAGAACCTCATATTCTTTATCCTCATTGTAACCTGGGGAGTAGATACAGGAGCGTATTATGTTGGCAGACTCTTTGGGAGACACAAACTATCCCCTAATATAAGTCCAGGTAAGACCGTCGAAGGAGCGATTGGCGGAGTTATGGCCTCCCTGGGAGCAGCCCTCCTTGCCAGACGGTTGTTTCTATCAGAACTTACGATAAATAATACTCTGCTGATAGGTCTAGTATCTGGTGTGGTTAGCCAATTAGGGGATTTATCAGAGTCTATGCTTAAACGGAGTGCTGGAGTTAAAGACTCGGGGAGTATAATCCCTGCGCACGGTGGTATGTTAGATAGAGTGGACAGCCTTATATTCACGATACCGGTATTTTATTACTATGTACTCTACTTTGCTCCGGAGATTACAAGGATTTTTTCTTTATGGTAAAACATATCTCTATATTGGGGTCGACAGGGTCAATCGGAAGCAGTGCCCTGGAGGTTATTTCTCTCTTTCCTGACAGGTTTAAGGTCGTTGGTCTTACCGCATGCGAGAATATAGATAAGATAGAGATGCAGATAAGACGCTTTAAACCATCCATTGTCTCTTTAGCCAATGAAAAATCTGCCAAGAAATTAAAGGAGAGATGTGGTAACCTTAATATCGAAGTATTCTCAGGTATGGAGGGACTTATACGCGTTTCCACCCTCCCGGAGGCTGATATCATCGTCTCTGCCATAGCCGGATCTGCAGGTCTTATTCCTACTTTTTCGGGTGTAAAGGCGGGAAAGACTATTGCCCTTGCGAATAAAGAGACAATGGTTATGGCTGGGGAGATTATAACGCAGGAGGCAAATAAAAGAGGGATAAGGATATTGCCGATGGACAGTGAACATAGCGCGATATTCCAGGTGATGAACGGGGGACGCTGGGAAGAAGTCCATAAGATTATCCTGACAGCTTCTGGCGGGCCCTTTCTTAAAACATCTTCTGAGGAGAGAAAGAGGGCGACAGTAGAGGATGCATTAAGACATCCCAATTGGAATATGGGGACCAAGATTACAATCGATTCAGCGACTCTGATGAACAAAGGTCTTGAGGTGATAGAGGCAAGGTGGTTGTTTGATGTCTCTATAAATCAGATAGAGGTCTTGATACATCCGCAGAGCATTGTTCATTCTATGGTGGAATTCAGAGATGGGTCGGTAATAGCGCAGATGGGTGTACCTGATATGCGGATACCCATTGCCTATGCATTGAGTTATACAGAGAGGTTAGATCTGATTATGCCGAGACTTGACCTTGCCAGCGTGGGGATGCTTACATTTGAAAAACCAGATATGAAGAAGTTTCCATGCTTGTCCCATGCCTATGATGCTATTAGGGAAGGAGGTACACTCCCTGCCGTGCTGAACTCTTCCAATGAGGTGGCTGTACGGGCATTTCTGCAAAGGAGGATAGGATTTCTTGATATAGAGGCGATCGTGAGAGAGACTATGGAGAGGCATAAGGTTAGGCATATAGATACGATCGAAGATGTACTTGTGGCAGATAACTGGGCCAGGGAAGAGGCGGAGAGAGTTGTGAGTAAAATTGGGTAATGTCAAAAGTTTCATGGAAAAAGGGAGGTAGAAAGATGCTAGTAGTCATAGATGCCTGGGGACAGATTAATAAAGATTGATTACAGAGATGTCGTAAAAGATTCCAGTGATTAATCTCTGGAATCTTCTAAAAAATATCTGGAATCATATAAATTGTAAAAGGGGGATTTTATTAAATGTCCACGCTGCTGATTTTTATGATCTGCATAGGGATTTTGATATTTGTGCATGAGCTTGGCCATTTTGTTGCTGCAAGGATAAAGGGGATACGGGTACTGAAGTTTTCTCTCGGTTTTGGACCAAAAATAATCGGGAAAAAAGTGGGTGATACAGAGTATCTATTGTCTGCCTTACCCCTTGGCGGATATGTAAAGATGGCGGGAGAGGATGTGACTGAAGAGACGACTATGGCTGCTGATGAGTTCCCCTCAAAGAGTGTCTTGGATCGGGCGACTGTGGTGCTTTCAGGCCCGATAATGAACGTTATCGTCGCATTCCTCTTAATGCCATTGGTATTTTTGATTGGGATAAAGACACCGGCCTTTTTAGAGGAATCACCAGTAGTCGGGTTGGTTGAAGAGGGTTCTCCGGCGCAGGTTGCAGGTATTCAGGCAGGGGATCGTATACGGAAGATCGATAACAGATCAGTATCAGACTGGAATGAGGCAGTAACAATACTGGCTACAAGACCTGAGCTTGGATTTAAAATAGAGGTAGAACGAGGGGGGGAGATTAAGGAGGCGTTTTTTGAGAAAGGTAAAGGGACTTCCTATAGTGGTACCGGATACGCTGGAATCCTTCCTGATATGCCAGCTATTATTGGAAAGATAAATAAAGGATATCCGGCAGACAATGCAGGGTTAAAGGAGGGGGACAGGATTATAGAAATTGACGGAACCCCCGTTGGCAACTGGTATCAGGTGTCATCCTACATAAGATCCCATGAAGGAGTAGATATTGCGATTGCTGTCATGAGGGGTGAGGAGAAAATTATTGCTACTGTTAAGCCTGTTAAGGACAAGACGGGTGGTTATGGCGTTATAGGTATTCTAAATCACCAGAAGACGATAGTTAAAAAATTTGGAATTGTCGAATCAATAGAACAAGGTGTGTCGAGGATGTATGAGCTTACGATGTTAACCTTTAATGTGTTGAAGAGGTTGTTTTCTTTTAATCTATCTATAGAAACCTTAGGTGGGCCCATTATGATAGCAAAACTTACAGGCGAGGCAGCACAGTCCGGGCTATCTGACCTTATAGCCTTTTTGGCTTTTATGAGTTTGCAGCTTGGTATTTTAAATCTTCTTCCTATTCCTGTATTGGATGGTGGCTGGGTAATCTTTCTCGTGATAGAGAAGATAAAAGGCAGTCCCCTAAGCAAGAAGACGATGGAGGTTGCTCAGACCATCGGGTTTGCACTACTGATCACATTAATAGTCATTGTATCGTATAACGATATCTTGAGGGTGTTTAGATAAGAAGAGGGTGATGGCTACTCGTAGAAAATCGAGACAGATAAAAGTAGGCGGTGTAACAATAGGGGGAGAGGCCCCTATTGTTGTTCAATCAATGACCAACACGGATACCAGAGATGTCGATGCTACTGTCGCACAGATAAAGAGGCTTGAGGAGGCAGGGTGCGAGGTGGTACGAGTTGCCGTGCCTGACACTGAGGCAGCCGATGCCCTTGGCAGTATAAAAGCCTCTATAGGGATCCCACTGATAGCAGATATACACTTTGACTATAGATTGGCCCTTCAAGCAATTAACAGAGGGGTTGATGGTCTGAGGCTTAATCCAGGTAATATTGGGGACAGGGAGAGATTAGAGTGTGTCGTTAAGGCAGCTAAAGAGAAGGGGGTTCCAATCAGAATAGGAGTAAATGCTGGCTCGCTCGAAGAGGACCTTCTTAGAAAGTATGGTCACCCGACATCTGAGGCGATGGTAGAGTCAGCACTGCGGCATATACAAATATTGCAAGATGTTGACTTCCATGACATAAAGATATCTCTTAAGTCCTCTAATATACATACCACAATAAATGCCTATAGACTTATCTCAGAAAGGGTGGATTATCCCCTACATGTAGGGATATCCGAGGCCGGCCCCCTCTTGTCTGGTACTGTGAAGTCCGCTATCGGGATAGGGATCCTTCTATCTGAGGGTATAGGCGATACGATAAGGGTGTCACTGACAGCAGATCCTGTAGAGGAGGTAAGAGTCGCCTATGAGATTTTAAAGGCCCTTAACCTCCGGTACCGGGGAGTGAACATCATTTCGTGTCCAACATGCGGCAGGATGGAGATAGACATTGAACAAATTGCAATAGACGTGGAAAAGAGGCTTTCCCATATAACATTACCTCTGAATGTTTCTATCCTCGGCTGTGTGGTCAATGGGATAGGAGAGGGGAAAGAGGCCGATGTGGGTATTGCAGGCGGAAAGGGGGGGGGGCTTTTGTTCAGAGATGGGAAGATGGTGAGAAAACTAAAAGAAATGGACCTGGTAGAGGCCTTGGTAAAGGAGGTAGAGGACTTAGTGAAAAAATGTACTACTCCAAGCTATTAATACCAACCCTTCGTGAATATCCTGGAGAGGCAGAGGTAATAAGCCACAGGCTTATGCTGCGGGCAGGCATGATCAGGAGGCTTGCAGCAGGTATATATAATTACCTGCCCCTGGGCTATCGGGTGATAAGAAAGATAGAGTCTATTATACGCGAAGAGATGGACAGGGCTGGGGCTCAAGAAGTCTTTTTTCCAATGGTGCTTCCTGCCGAACTCTGGCGGGAGACGGGGCGATGGGATCAATATGGTAAGGAACTTTTAAGACTTAAGGATAGGAACGATCGGGATTTTTGTTTGGGACCTACCCATGAGGAGGTGGTAACGGACCTGATCAGGCGGGAGGTTAAATCCTATCGGCAGTTACCTCTAAATCTCTATCAGATACAGACAAAATTCAGGGATGAGATAAGACCGAGATTCGGATTAATGCGGGGTAGAGAATTTATAATGAAAGATGCTTATAGCTTTGATACGGATGAAACTGGTGCTGAAAAATCCTACAGAAAGATGTACGACGCCTATATGGCCATTTTTAGACGATGTGGACTTACCTTTAAACCTGTTGAGGCGGATACTGGCCTTATAGGGGGTAGTTTTTCTCATGAGTTTATGGTGTTAGCAGACACGGGTGAGGAGGCTATCGTCTCCTGTGATTCCTGTGGTTATGCTGCGAATATGGAAAAGGCAGAGGGTAGGGTAGCCGCAGGCTTTAGCCTGCGTCCTCAGGATGTAGGGACAGACCTTCAGGTCTGTCCAGAACTGTTACCCCTTGAAAAGAAAATAACACCTGGTAAAAAGAGTGTAGAAGATGTAGCGGTCTTTATCGGGGTAGAGGAGGAGAGGCTTGTCAAGACTCTCATTATAAGAGGAGGAGAGAGGATAGTTGCAGCCCTGATTAGAGGAGATCATGAGTTACATGAGATAAAGCTTGCAAAACTTTTAGGCTGCACAGAGGCACAACTTCTCTCGCCTGCAGAGGTTGAAGAGGTTACTGGCGCACCATCCGGTTTTTCCGGACCTGTTGGGCTAAAAGGTATCCCAATCATAGCAGACCTGGCCATTAAGGATATGGTTAATTTTATAGTTGGGGGAAATGAGAGGGATCTGCACCTTCTAAATGTGAATCTCTTTAGAGATTTCGCACCGGATCAATTTGCTGATATCCGGAAAGTTCGGGAGGGGGATGAATGTTCGAGATGTGATAACGGGAATCTCGCTATAGTGAGAGGGATAGAGGTGGGGCATACATTTAAGTTGGGGACTAAGTATAGCGAGACCATGGGAGCGACATACCTGGATGAGCATGGAAGGCCGCATTTTATAATAATGGGTTGTTATGGTATAGGTGTGGGAAGAACAATGGCCGCTGCTATTGAGCAAAACCATGATAAGGATGGGCTCATATGGCCATCTTCTATTGCACCATATAAGGTGATCATCCTTCCCTTAAATATGGAGTCAGAAAAGGTATACGGCGCGGCAGAGGCCATTTACAAGGGACTTGAAGAAAAAGGGATAGAAGTACTTTTTGATGACCGTAACGAACGTGCCGGGGTGAAGTTTAAAGATGCCGACCTTATAGGTATTCCATATCAGGTTATTGTTGGTGATAAAGGCATCAAGAGGGGGATTGTTGAAATAAAGGAAAGGGCGACGAGAGCTGTAAAGGAGGTTGAAGTCGAGAAGTTGATATTAACGGGGGAATTATGATAGAGCTTTCAGGGCTTGAAACAGCGGATACACTTTTCTTATTTTAGGGGTTTTGAAGCCCCGTTTTCCATCCAAGGTGCATCCATCGGCACCATAATCACCAGTTGTCACGTCAAAAATATGACGAATTTCAAGTAGTTATACAACTCCACCGATCTATAAGTTACGAATAAAAACAAGAAGAGGATGAAAATGAGAATTTCCGAGATATTAAAACCATTGAAAGAGATGATGCCTCTCACTGATTTCATGAAAAGAACTGATAACGCACCAAACATCTTATCAGAGACATCGTTAATAGATAAGAGAGGAGATAATGGGAAGAGTAACGACGAGATCAATTCAAGGCTTCGCCTCACAAATAAACTGTTAGCATATAACATCAGCAAGTTTGAGACGGTTATAGATAATCTAAATGACGGAATTATAATCATAGACTCATCAAGCCGTATCCTGGCCATAAACCATATAATGGAACAGTTGCTGGGTCTGAACAGGGGGGAGATTAAGGACAAGCATATAAGTGAATGCGCCTGCAACAATGAAATATTTACTTTTATCTTAGAGCACTATGAATCTATTGACAAATTAGTAGAAAAGACCGCGGATATCAATGTTGGATCAAGTAATTTAAGAGTTTCTTATAAGACCCTAATAAGGGGTGATGGTAATGCCTGCGGGAGTCTTTTAATTGCCAGGGATATTACCTCTCAGAAACTGGCAGAACAGGCAAAGGTAGAGTTCCTCTCCCATGTATCCCATGAACTAAAATCACCGATCAATACCATAAAAGGATATACAGAGATGATAATGAAAGGTGAGATTGATAACAAGGAGACCCTGATGGAGTTTGCTAACACCGTTAATGAGGAGGCGGATAGACTTGCCAGCCTCATTAACAACCTTCTCAATCTAACTAAGATAGAGAGAGGGAGTCTATCCCTGTCAAAGTCCATGACAAGGACAAAGGAGTTTATAGAAAACATATTTAAGACAGCAACATCTCAGAAGAAAAAACCTATGAATTATGAGCTTATTATCCCGGATAAAGTCCCGCCTATGAACATTGATAAAGAATTTATGGGGATAGTTTTGATAAATCTTATAGGTAATGCGACAAAGTACACACCGGAACAAGGGAGAATAACAGTAAGGGTAGAAGAAACCGGGGATAAGATAATGATACATATTATTGATACAGGAATAGGTATTTCTGATGAAGAGATACCCCATATCTTTGAAAAGTTCTACAGGTCTGCTGATGAGCAGGTTAGAAAGCAGACAGGCCATGGACTTGGTCTTGCTATAGCAAAGCAGATAGTCGAGCTTCATGATGGTGAAATTAAGGTAATCAGCAAGAGGGGAGAGGGTAGCCAGTTTACTATAGTTCTTCCAATAGAAGAAAGATATTTCCTTGAGTAGTAATAATCAGTTAGTTGAGAAATCATGCAAGATACTGATAGTTGATGATGAGCCCTATAACATACGGGTGCTCAAACTAAAATTTGAGAATGCAGGATATACAGTTGTTACTGCATCAAATGGGCTCGATGGGTTAAACAAGTTCAGAATAGAATGTCCAGATGTGGTTATTACAGATATCAAAATGCCGGTAATGGACGGACAAGAGATGTGCAAATCCCTGCAGGAAGTGGGTAAAGGGAAGCCGTTTATTATCATTGTAATTACATCTACAGCAGAACAGTCTGACAGGTTATGGGTGAATGAAATAGATAATGCAAATCTTGTGGAAAAGCCTATTAGTCCCAGTCACCTCCTTGCTTTAGTAAAAGATTATTTTAATAATCCTTTCTCATAATTATGAAAAAAGATTTTACCCTTCAACCGGAAATTGACAGCATTGCCGCGGAGCTATCCATTCGCTATGAAGAACTTAATCTTCTATATCGTATAGGAGATAAACTAAAAACAGCAGAGGATTTGCAGAGCACCACAAGGGATATTATTAAGGATGCATCTAATATTTTACATGCGAATGCCATTATCCTTTCTGTTCCTGATAAAGATATATTCGAGTGTGTATCAGGCGATGCCAGCTACCCTAAGGATAAATTGTTACATATTGTTAATAAAATTGGAGAAAGATGTAACTCTGAAATGACTAACGTTGTTGTAAACAGTCTGTCCGAATTTAAGAAGAACGGATTCCTCGATAAGGATTGGTTCAAGTTTATTGCAACCTCGGTTAAAGTCAAGGATGAACATAAGGGGTTACTCACTGTTTTAACTGATAGTGATAAAAGAGATTATTCTACAGGTGACCTTAAACTTCTTACCGTTCTTGCCGGACAGGTATCTATTATAATTACCAATAGTGAGCTATATCAGGATCTTAAAGACTTCCTCCTT
>JAHFEQ010000037.1 GCA_023248395.1 Nitrospirota bacterium | reverse complement strand
TGGGATGTCATAGGTCCGCAGGCCACCTTCCTGTTTGGAACGTTCACGGCAGTCATGGCCTCAACCCTTTTCCTTATCTTCTTCTGGAAACCCCATAGATACAGTAGCCGCAGGCTTTAGCCTGCGTGATTTGCGCAACCTAAAGGTTGCGGCTACAACCCTGTTGCCTTTCTCCCCTTCTGTAGACTATAATATTCCCGATGAATGCCTATACCTCCGTCAGAAAGATCCTGATTTATACCCTCATTCTCAATCTGGCAGTGGCTGCCTCTAAACTGATCTATGGCCATATCACAAGGTCACTGAGCATGGTGGCTGATGGCTACCATTCACTCTTTGATGGGACCTCTAACATCGTAGGACTCGTAGGGATATGGCTTGCTTATCACCCGCCTGACAAGAACCACCCCTATGGACATAAGAAGTATGAGACTTTCGCCTCTCTCGGCATATCCATCCTCTTATTCCTGGCATGCTATAAGGTCTTGCGGGATGCCTATCTGAGATTTCAAGATTCAGTCGTGCCTGAGGTCACCCTCTATAGTGTCCTAGTGATGGGGGTTACTATGGGGGTAAATGGCTTTGTGATGACGTGGGAACGCAGAAGAGGGAAGGAGCTCAGGAGCGAAATTCTTATTGCAGATTCACTCCATACACAGAGTGATATCTTTGCCTCTGTATCCGTGCTACTCAGTCTTGGGGCCGTCTCTATAGGGATCCCTATAATAGACCCGGTAGCGGCCTTCATTATTGCCATCCTTATAGGTAGAACAGGTTATGAAATCCTCTTTGAGGCAGGAAAGGTCTTGAGTGACTATTCAAGGATAAGACCGGGGCTTATCAGGGATGTTGCTCTCAGAGTCAGGGGTGTACAGGAGTGTCACGACATTCGAACGCGTGGTACTGCAACAGATGTCTATGTCGATTTAAGGCTCCATGTCCCTCCGGAGATGAAAATAGAGGAGGCCCATCAGTTGGCCCATCATGTGGAAGAGAGCATTAAAGAAGAGTTCTCAGAGGTCTCAGAGGTCGTAGTGCATGTTGAACCAGAGGATAAGTCCAGGTTGGTCGAAAAATAAAGGTAAGCTACAACAACGGGTTGGCCACGATGAGGAGGGGATACTATGTCTGCAGCTAAAAGACCTGTCATAGGCATTACCATGGGAGATCCGGCCGGAATAGGGCCTGAGGTTATTGTTAAGACCCTCTTAGAATCTGAGATTTATAGAATATGCCGTCCTTTAGTAATCGGTGATGCAGAGGTCATAAAACATATCCTGAAGGTATGCAACCTGTCAGGAGAGATCAGCAGGATAGACCATATCAGTGGTCCTCCGCCTGGTAAAGGCAAGATAGAAGTAATCGATCTCCGTAACGTTGGCATCACAGGCCTGAAATTAGGTATCCCAAGCAAGACATGCGGGTCTGCCGCAGCAGATTACATAAAAAGGGCCGCAGAGCTTGCCATGTCAAAGAAGATTGACGCAATCACGACAGCGCCCATCAATAAGGAGGTCCTCAATGCCGCAGGATTTCAATATCCCGGACATACGGAGATGTTTGCAGATATCTCCGGTACCCGCGATTTTGGCCTCATGATGGTGGGAGGGGGATTGCGTGTTATCCTGGTGACCACACACCTGTCCATCAGGAATGTCCCCAGGCATATCAAAAAGGGGGGTGTATTAAGGACCATCCGCCTGGCCCACAGGGCCATGGCATACTTTGATAATCATGCCCCGAGGATCGCCGTGGCCGCCCTTAATCCACATGCCGGAGAGGGAAGGTTATTTGGCACAGAGGAGTGGGATGAGATTGTGCCGGCCATCCTTGAGGCACGCGGTGAGGGGATGGATGTGAGCGATCCGCTCCCTGCCGATACACTCTTCTATAAGACGAAGGAAGGTTACTACGATATCGTTGTAGCCATGTATCACGACCAGGGACTGATCCCCATAAAACTTCTCTCCTTTGGAAAGGCTGTCAATGTTACCATAGGACTCCCGTTTATACGCACCTCCGTAGACCATGGTACCGCCTATGATATCGCAGGTAAGGACTGTGCAGACCCGAGGAGCTTAATAGAAGCAATCAAACTGGCAGTGGATATGGTGGGTAGCATCCATGCGTAAAGGCATTGAAATGCCCAAAAAATATCTTGGCCAGCACTTTCTGAAAGACAGCAGTATCATTTCCAAAATAATTGAGACGGCAGATATTGGGAAAGAGGACTCCATCGTTGAAATAGGCCCAGGCAGAGGGGCCCTGACATTCCGCCTGGCTGAGCTGGCCGGCAAGGTCATGGCCATAGAGATAGACCATGACCTGTTTGAGAGCCTTCATGAACGTGCGGCATCCTATCCAAATCTCACGATCATAGAGGCAGATGCGCTAAAATTCCCCTACGAGGAGATAGAAACGAAATTTAAAGTGGTGGCCAACCTGCCGTACTATATCTCTACTCCGATCCTGTTTCGCCTGATGGAACTCCGTCATAAGATTACCAGCATGACGGTCATGCTGCAGAAAGAGGTGGCCAACCGGATCGTCGCGTCACCCGGGAGTAAAGATTATGGCATCTTATCCATAGCCGTTCAATTCTATGCCATACCGGCGATTGCCTTTGAGATACCCCCCGGGGCATTTTATCCAGCCCCTGAAGTCGACTCTGCTGTACTCAAGATCACCCCACGGGAAAGGGTGGCTGTGGAGGTAAAGAATGAAAACCTGTTTTGGGCTGTCATTAAATCTGCCTTTTCTCACCGGAGAAAGACGCTATTAAATTCTCTTTCTATGGCTGGTTTTAATAAGGAGATTGTCGTCCGTATACTGGGTGAAATGGATGTTGACCCTGCAGTACGTCCTGAAGATATCAGTTTGGAGCAATGGGGTAAGATCGTAAATGATTTAGTCGATCATCTATCGGAATATCAGAAATATCGTAAGGAGACAGTGTTTTGAATGAGACCCTTCTGATCATACCCTTAGGAGGCCTTGGGGAGATTGGTCTCAACATGACCGTCTTCCAATGTGGTGAAGACATCATCATCGTTGACGCCGGGCTGATGTTCCCTGAAGAGGAGATGCTGGGAGTTGACGTGGTTATCCCGGACATCACATACCTCCTGGAGAATCGGGAAAAGGTACGGGGTATTATTATTACCCATGGACATGAAGACCATATTGGCGCCCTTCCATACCTGTTGAAGGAGATGAACATCCCCGTCTATGGGACTCGGTTGACCCTCGGCCTTATTTCAGAAAAGCTTAAAGAGCATGACATGGATGACAAGAGCATCCTCATACCCGTTAGACCGAGGGATGTTATCCCAATAGGGGTATTTTCTGTAGAGTGTATTAGAATAACCCATAGCATTGTGGACGGAATAGGGCTCGGGATTACTACCCCTGTGGGCCGTATCGTGCATACAGGAGATTTCAAGATTGATCAGACCCCTGTGGATGGAGAGTTGCTGGACCTTCATCGCTTCAGCGATTATGGAGAGAAGGGGACCCTTGTGCTGTTATCTGACAGTACCAATGTAGAAAAGGAGGGTTATTCCCTGTCAGAACGTGAAGTCAGCATCGCCTTTGATGAGATATTCGCCAATGCAAAAAAGAGAATTATCATCGCTACTTTTGCCTCTAACATACACAGGATTCAGCAGGTGATCGATGTGGCCACCAAGCATAACAGGAGAGTGGTTCTGAACGGAAGAAGTATCGTCAACAACTCAAGAATCGCTGCAGAGCTTGGATATCTGAGATGTCCTCCAGCGGTAATGGCTGCCATGGAAGAACTCTCAGGCTTGCCTGACGATAAGATTGTCGTGGTGACAACAGGGAGTCAGGGAGAGCCGATGTCTTCTCTATCAAGAATGGCCATGGATGATCATAAGCAGATAAAGGTACAGGAGGGAGACACGGTTATCCTCTCCTCAAGATTTATCCCTGGCAATGAGCGGGCGATAGGGCGAGTCATCAACCACCTCTTTCGCCGCGGGGCCAATGTATTCTATGAACAGGTCTCGGACATCCATGTGTCAGGCCATGCCTGCAGGGAAGAGCAGAAGATGATGATTAACCTCGTAAGACCAAAATACTTTATCCCGATACACGGCGAGTATAGACACCTTGTATACCACGCCAGACTGGCAGAGAGTCTCAATATCCCGGGAGAAAATATTCTCATCCTTGAAAATGGCGAGGTGGCCCGGTTTACGCGGGAGAAAGGAACCAAAGAAGGAAAGGTATACTCAGGAAGGGTCTTTGTAGACGGCAAGGGGATAGGGGACGTGGGGAGTATTGTCCTGCGGGATCGTCAGCACCTGGGAATGGATGGCATGATCATTGTCCTTTTAGGCATAGAAAAGAGTAGCGCCAAAATATTGGTCGGGCCTGAAATCATATCACGGGGATTTATCTATGAAGAGGAAGCTCAGGATACCATTGATGAATTAAAAAAGGTGGTCCTCGCATCGCTTAATGAGATGGAACCGGAAGTCAGGCAGGAAGGGATCGTTGTAAAGGAGCGTGTGACCAGTGCCCTTAAAAGGCATATTAAAAAGAAGATCGAGAGAAGGCCTATGATTATACCCATAATTATTGAGCTATAAGTCACACAATGGAAAATAAGAAGCCAGAAGAGAAAAAAAGGTGGATCGGTGAGATATGGGGGGTGGTCTATCTATCTGCCTCTCTCATCCTGTTTGCAAGCCTGATCAGCTACAGCCCTGATGACCCCTCCCTTAATTCTGCATCAACAAATCCGGCCATAAAGAATCTGACAGGTTTTATAGGCGCTTATACATCCGATATACTCTTCTCCTTTTTTGGGGGGGCTGCCTACCTGTTCCCATTGGCGCTCTTCATCGCTGGATGGAAGAGATTAAAGGGTGAAAGGACCTTTTCAACCGTCGGCCGGGTTATCGGTCTTGCCATGATCTTTCTCTCCCTCCCTACCTTCCTGCATCTTCACTTTGAACGGATATCTATATCAATAAAGGGGGGAATCCCGGCCGGTGGTCTCCTGGGTAATATCATTGCTTCAGCCCTGATCGGCTGCTGTGCCTTTTTTGGAGCCCATGTGATCACGTTGACGATAGTCATCATCTCCGCTGTCTTAACGACGGGGACCTCTCCAGGCAAGATGGTCTACTCAGCCGGAAACAAGCTCAACAACCTGTTTTTATGGCTAAAGAATATCCCTCTTAGAAGGAGTGTCAGGAAAGAAAAGGCGAGGGAGACCACTGCCAAACCAGGAGCTGGAGCCGGTTCGTCAGTAGTTCCCGCTATTATTGAAGAACCGAAGATTATTGAACAGAGGCCTGCTGAAAAGATTCCCCCGCAGCAGGAACATTTTGAGTTTATGGATATTACCCCGGATGGCGCCTATAGACTCCCATCCTTGTCTCTATTGAGTGACCCTCCACCGGCTACCAAAAAGGTGAATAAAGAAGACCTGCTGATAAACTCCAATGTCCTGGAGAAAAAACTCCTCGATTTTGGAATAGACGGTCAGATCGTACAGGTCCATCCTGGTCCTGTCATCACCATGTATGAGTTTGAACCAGCCCCAGGGGTCAAACTCTGCAGGATCGTAAACCTCTCAGACGACCTCGCCCTGGCCATGAAATCCGGAAGCGTGCGTATTGTAGCCCCCCTGCCCGGCCGATCTACGGTAGGTATAGAAGTGCCCAATCACGAGAGAGAGGATGTTTATCTGAAAGAGATCATCGCCTCTGAACCTTTCAGGGCGGCAAAGTCGAAGCTGACATTAGCGCTCGGCAGGGATATCTCTGGTAATCCTGTAGTAGCAGACCTTACGCGAATGCCCCATCTCTTAGTCGCAGGGACTACGGGCTCCGGAAAGAGCGTGGCATTAAACAGCATGATTTCAAGCCTGTTGTTCAACGCCCCCCCGCGGGATCTTAAGATGGTCATGATCGACCCTAAGATATTGGAACTATCGACCTATGAAGGTATTCCACACCTCCTTACTCCGGTAATCACACAGCCCAAAGAGGCATCGTGGGTATTACAAAAACTCGTCGAAGAGATGCAGAAGAGGTATGCCATCCTGGCTGAGAAGGGCGTCAGGAATATTGAGGGGTACCACAAGATTGCGGAAAAAGATGATGCCCTCTCTTATATCGTAGTGATCATCGATGAACTCGCAGATCTCATGATGACAGCCCAGCGTGAGGTAGAGGACTCCATTGCAAGGTTGGCACAGATGGCCAGGGCCGCAGGGATTCATCTTATTGTAGCCACACAGCGGCCCTCTGTGGACGTGCTTACAGGTGTTATCAAGGCCAATTTTCCGGCACGCATCTCTTTCAAGGTATCGTCCAAAATAGACTCAAGGACCATCCTCGATGCCAACGGGGCAGAGACTTTATTAGACAAGGGGGATATGCTGTTCTTACCGCCTGGCACATCCAAGCTTTCAAGGATCCATGGCGCCTTCATATCCGATGCAGAGGTCAGGGGACTCGTGGAGTATATTAAAACGCAAGGGGGCTCGGACTATAGCTACAGACTCCAGCAATCTTCGGATGAAGAGACGGTTGGCCATATGGAACGTGATGAATACTATCAACAGGCCCTGGATATCGTCCTCTCTACAGAACAGGCCTCTATATCGATGATCCAGAGGAGACTCCGCATAGGATTTAATCGTGCCGCAAGGCTTATCGAGATGATGGAAGAGGATGGCTTCGTAGGCCCGGCAACAGGGGGGAAACCGAGGGAGGTCCTGAGAAGGCAGAGGGAGGATATTTGAGAGTGCGGAATGCGGAATGAGGAATGTATTTCTGGCCTTGCTTTCTTTGTTCCTGGTTGTAACACAGCCTTCTCCAGGGGGCAGCAATGTCAGCACTGAAGAGATCATGGACAGGCTGCAATCAGCCTATCGTGATGTTAAGGATATTACCATTCACTTCACGCAGAAGACCTCTGTTCAGGGATTTGAGGAGAAGGTCTTTGAGGGAAGGCTGTATATTAAGAGGCCAAAGTTGATCCGGTGGGACTATTCAAAGCCAGTGAAGCAGAATATCTTTATCACCGGTGAAAAGATGACACTCTATCTCCCTGAGGAGGGACAGGCCATTGTTCAAACCATTTCAGATCATCCGGATGCAGAGCCTGCCATGGGACTGCTATCCAATATAGAGAAGTGGGAAGACCTGTTCACCATCAAGGGTGAAGGCGAAGATGCTGATAGTTTCAGAATAGAGCTTCGCCCAAAGACAATGCTCCTTGTAGAGAAGGTATCGGTTGCTATTAGTAAAGAGACCTTTTACCTCAACGAGATGACCCTCTTTGAGAAGAGCGGGAATAAGGTGACCTTTCATTTCTCCGGCACAAAGACGAATAGCGGTCTGAAGGACAGCCTCTTTGACTTTAAGATTCCAAAAGGGGTTGAGGTGCTGGAGTATTAGGGGGCTATGTGATCATTGCAGAAAACCTCCGTAAAGAGTTTAAGGCAAAAAAAGGTGAGATCATACAGGCCGTAAAAGGGGTCTCCTTCCATGTACGCCGGGGTGAAATATTCGGTTTCCTCGGTCCCAATGGCGCCGGAAAGACCACAACGATTAATATGCTCTGTACCCTCCTGAGGCCCACGAGTGGAAGGGCCCTATTAAACGGCTATGACGTGACGGAACAGCCCCACAGTGTCAGACGGTCTATCGGACTCGTATTTCAGGATCCAAGCCTTGATGAGCGGCTTACGGCATGGGAGAACCTTGAATTCCATGGCATGATCTATGGTATGACCAGACTGCATCGAAGAAGAGAGATTGATAAAATCCTTTCTATGGTGGAATTAGACAAACGTAAGGATGATCTTGTAAAGACCTTTTCAGGGGGGATGAGGCGGAGGCTTGAGATTGCCCGAGGTCTTTTACATAACCCCGAGATATTATTTCTCGACGAACCGACCTTAGGCCTTGACCCTCAGACCAGGAGTCACATATGGGGCTATCTGCATCAACTCAGAAAAGAGAATCATATCACGATCTTCCTGACGACTCATTACATGGACGAGGCAGAAAACAGTGATTCTATTGCCATCATAGACCATGGAGAGATCGTCGCCCTTGGGACCCCCGAGGGACTAAAGGAGAAGGTGGGGGGAGACATTATCTACCTTAAGGCTGCTGACAATAAGAAGGCGGCAGAATTTGTGAAAAGAACGTATGGATATGATGTCAAGAATGGCGGAGATGGCATATCCTTTGAGGTAGAACATGGGGAGGAATTTCTTCCGTCTTTTATAAAAAATACTGACTTTGAGATACATTCCGTTGGGGTCAGAAGGCCGACATTAGAGGACGTCTTCCTGAAACTGACCGGACACGCGATCCGTGAAGAGTCTGTCGATTTTATGGAATCGATACGCGCCCATGTCAGGGTAAAAAGGCGTGGATAAGGGGAGAGGGAATGGTGACATGTCAAACAATCTCATGGGCATATACACCATATGGCTGAGGGACCTACGACGGTTCCTCCGGGATAAATCGAGGATCGTTGGTGCGACGGTTCAGCCTGTCCTCTTCCTGTTATTCCTCGGAACTGGATTATCTAAGGGATTGACCATCAGCTTTCCGGGTGATGATCAGGCAGGCTATCTTACATTTATATATCCAGGCATCATAGGGATGTCTATCCTGTTCACCTCTGTATTTTCTGCCATATCGATTGTATGGGACAGGGAGGTCGGGTTCCTGAAGGAGGTGATGGTGGCCCCTATCGCGAGATGGGCCGTTGCGATCGGCAAGGCCCTGGGAGGGAGTACTGTTGCAATGTTTCAGGGGGCCGTTATGCTCATATTTGCTCCACTCGTTGGGGTTAAGATCGGGTTAGGAACGATCCTCATCCTTATCCCTCTCATGCTATTTGTGGGTCTCTCCCTCACTTCCATGGGGATTGTCGCTGCCGCGTACATGAACTCCATGCAGGGATTCACCGTGATTATGAACTTTATCATGCTCCCCATGTTTTTCCTGAGCGGCGCCATGTTCCCCATATCAAAACTACCACTCTGGCTGGGTGTCCTGGTCAGAATAAACCCGCTCACATACGGGGTAGACCTGCTGAGATCGGCAACAATAACGATGAATCACTTCTCAGTAGCCGTTGACATCGGTGTCGTAGGGACATTCGGGTTGATAATGACAGCCCTTGCAGTTATAATGTTTTCAAGACAGGAGGGATAACATGGCCACAGAGAGTTCATTTGATATTGTCTCAAAGATCGATATGCAGGAGGTAAAGAATGCCATTGATCAGGCATTAAAGGAGATTGGCCAGAGGTTTGATTTTAAGGGGAGTCAGAGTGAGATACGTCTTGAAGAGACAGCCAAAGAGATATCTACAAGCTCTGATGATGAATTTAAGTTAAAGAATCTCCTCGACATACTCCAGTCAAAATTAGTCAAGCGTGGGATCTCTCTTAAGGCATTGACCTATGAGAAGATAGAGTCTGGTCTGGGGGGTACTGTAAAGCAGAAGATAAAATTGCAGCAGGGGATCCCCTCTGAGAAGGCCAAAGAGATCGTCAAGGCCGTCAAGGACCTGAAGTTTAAAGTACAGACCCAGATACAGGGGGATCAGCTGCGTGTCACAGGGAAAAACAGGGACGACCTCCAGGCCGTGATTAAATACCTTCGTGAAAAAGATTTCAGCATCGACATGCAGTTCACGAATTACAGGTAATATTATAACTTCCTGAATACCCTGTGTGCTGCTTTGATTGTCTTTTCTATATGCTCCTCTGTATGGGCTGTTGATAAAAACACCGCCTCAAACTGTGAAGGCGCCAGATAGACCCCCTCTTCCAGCATGGCAAGGAAGAACCTGGCAAAGGCAGAGGTATCAGACCTCTTTGCAGATTCATAATCAGTCACAGGGCCTTCAGTAAAGAAGGTACACAGCATGCTTCCTACCCGTGTATGATAAGTCGGGATCCCTGCGCTCTTAGCGGCATCCTTAAGACCCTCTGACAACTGTTCTGACAATCTGTTTAAACGTTCATAAGTACCGGGCTGAGAGAGGATCTTTAAAGTCTCTATCCCTGCGGTCACGGCAAGGGGATTTCCAGAAAGAGTTCCGGCCTGATAGACAGGCCCGACAGGGGCGATCTTCTCCATGATCTCCCGCTTCCCGCCATAAGCGCCCACGGGGAGCCCGCCCCCGATGACCTTGCCGAGGCATGTGATATCCGGTGTAATATGGTACAGCTCCTGCGCCCCGCCATAGGCCACCCTGAAGCCACTCATCACCTCATCAAAGATCAGGAGGGTATCGAACTGCTCTGCAATATCACTTAAGCTCATCAGAAACCCCTTCTCAGGAGGGACCACGCCCATATTCCCGGGGACAGGCTCCACGATGATGCAGGCAATGTCATCACCACAGTGATGCATGACCTCTTCCACGGCATCAAAATTATTAAATGGAACGGTAATGGTATTCCTTGCAAAATCAGCAGGGACTCCGGGGCTATCAGGGATACCGAGTGTTGTAGCGCCAGAGCCTGCCTTTACAAGGAGGCTGTCTGCATGTCCATGATAGCACCCCTCAAATTTGATGATCTTATCCCTCTTCGTATAACCCCGTGCCAGCCGGATGGCGCTCATAGTCGCCTCTGTCCCTGAATTGACCAGCCGGATAAGCTCCATAGAAGGATAGGCTTCTTGAATCATGCGTGCAAGTTCCACTTCAGGCGCTGTGGGCGTACCAAAACTGGTCCCCCTTTTCGCCGCCTCTATAAGGGCCTGAGTAACCTGGGGGTGGGCATGACCCGCAATCATTGGTCCCCAGGAGAGGACATAGTCGATATAGGCATTCCCATCCACGTCATAGATCATGCACCCTGAGCCCCGCTCCATAAAGATGGGATCTCCTCCCACGGACTTAAATGCCCGTACAGGACTGTTCACCCCGCCCGGGATCAATTTTTGTGCGGCCAGGAAAAGCTCTCTCGATCTACTTCTATTCATAAGGACCTCCCACCCCCACCCTTCCCACCCCCTTGAGGGGGGAGTCGGGAGGGGGGTATTTTTCTTCTTGTAGTCTGATCAGCAAAGATGTTAGAATTTAACAAGAAGCGGATCACATTGTCAAACCTAATTCTATGAACATCGAAACAATCTTTGATTCAATAGAACAGATAGAGCAGGGGATAAAAGAGGTCTATCAATACTTCTTTGAATATTTCTATGACCCTGCAGGCTACAGGGAATTGTGGGAGCGGATGTTAGAGGGTGAAGAGACCCAGATCGATATGCTGGATCGATGCAGGACTATTATGTCATCCACGCCGCATCCGGTTCATGAGGCCATCGGAAGAGATGTCAATTACGGAGAATTGCTCTCTATAATAGACGGCTATAAGAAGGAGATAAAAGAAGATTTAGACATAAACCGCGCATTAAAGATCGCATTCCACCTTGAACTCCTCGAAATTCAGGGAATATTTAACGAGATGATCAAACTGCCACAGGAGCCCTATTTCAATATACTCTCGGAACTGCATTTAGAGATCCGGCGGAACATGGGGAGATTAATTGACGGTGCAGAGCAGTTCTCCACGGATAAGGACTTCCTCTATAAGGTCTTAGAACTAAAGGGCGGGATTACAGAACGAAGGTCCGGGATTGACCGGAGGGCCATGGATACAGAATTTGTCGCTGCTGACCGCAGAGGAAACGAACGAAGGCAGGGTCGACTCGTCAAGATCATCTGTAAGATATAACTTACCTCCCCGTACTTAGCCCCTTCTGCCTCCCTTTAGCAGATGAGATAGAAGGGGCTCTCATTTATAGCTTAGGTCAGAACATTAGCCCTTCGCTGCCATGAGCCGTTCATATTTTCCCTGAAGCTCGTCTTTACTCTCCTTATGATTAGGATCCGGTACAATGCAGTTATCCACAGGACAGACTGCAACGCACTGCGGTTCATCATAATGGCCTACACACTCGGTACATTTGTTGGGGTCAATTATATAGATATCCCCTTCACTGATTGCCTCGTTAGGACATTCAGGTAAACATGCGGCACAGGCTATACATTCCTCATTGATATACAGCGCCATACTCTCCACTCCTTTCTTTTTAAGAAAACTTTATTATAAAAATAGTAGCATTGATAAAATTTATTTGTCAATAACTTTGTTTACTCCCTTAGTTTAACATCGATAACCTCCTTCATGTCTTCCGGAAGAGGCGCCTCAAGTTCCATATACTCCTCTGTCTGCGGGTGTGTGAAACCGAGTTTCATGGCATGCAGCATAAGGCGCCCGATCTTTACATTCCCCAACTTCCCGTAACCCCTTCCACCGTATGTCTTGTCCCCAGCAACAGGGTGATGTAAGTGGCTTAAATGGACCCGCAACTGGTGTGTCCTGCCTGTCTGGGGCCTGAGCTCTATGAGAGTCGCATCGTTGTATCTTTTCAGCACCTTAAAGTGTGTGATAGCATGCTTGGGCTTGCTGGTCCTTGAAGATATCTTCTTTCGATCCTTTGTATCCCTCCCGATCGGCAGGTCGATGATGCCACTCCCCTTTTTCATAACACCCTGTATCAGGGCAATATAGACGCGATGAACCGTATGCAGCTTGAACTGTTTCGACAGGTGCCTGTGGACAGGGTCGCTCTTTGCGACCACGAGTACGCCGGAAGTATCTTTATCCAGTCGATGCACCAGCCCGGGGCGTTCCCTCCCCCCTATCCCTTTGAGATCTTTGCAGTGATACAGGAGGGCATTGACCAGTGTACCACGGTCATGTCCAGGGGCGGGATGAACAACTAAGCCGGACGGCTTATTGACTAACAGGAGATGCTCGTCTTCATAGAGGATGTCCAGAGGGATCGGTTCCGGCATCAATGGAACGGGTGACGGACCGGGGATACAGACCTCTACCTCATCCTCCGGGTGTAACTTATAATTTGCCTTTATCTCTTTCTTATTAACACGGACGAACTTCTCTTTGATTAATCTCTGAATGGATGTCCGTGATAAAGGGAGGTGGTTTGCTAAATACTGATCAATCCTCTTATAGGCCTCTTTTTCAGATACATGAAATACCCTTGTGAGTGGCATAGAAAAGCAACTAAGTATTCATTTGGAGGAGCCTGCGCAGGTCTATCCGTGCCTGGATATTCTCAGGATTTATCTCCAAGGCCCGATGGAGCAGACGGACGGCCCTCTCTCCATCCCCTAATACATTAAGCGTACACCCCAGCTCCCTCAACGTCTCATCCGCCTCTGGCGCAACGGCAAGTACCCCTTCCCACTCCCGGATGGCCTCCAGCAATCTATTTTCCTTTGCATAGATAACGCCGAGCATATGGTGTGCCCCTATATTATCATGCTCTATGGATAGCACCTCCCTGAAGACCTTTTTTGCCCCCTCTAAGTCCTTATTTTCAAACAGCAGCCTGCCCGTCAATTCATAGGCCTCAATAAAGGATGGGTCTTCATCGGTGGCATAAACAGCATAGTGCAGCGCCTTTTTCTTTTCGCCTTTGCAATCAAAGGCTGTAGCGATATTAAATAATAGCTCTGCGGAAGGCTCATCACTCATCTTCTCCAAGTAGAGGTATATCTTTAGAGCATCCCGTAACCTGCCCTGCGCGAGATAAATACTGCCTAAGAGAAAATTGCACGAAAAGTTGAGGGGATCAATAGCCAGTGCCTGCTGTACAATCTCAAGGGCCGCATCGAGATGCCCTAATTGAGAATAGATATCTGCCAGTTCATAATGGGCCTCCACCTGATCCGGGTAGAGCTCGCAGGATCTCTTCAGATATTGAACCGCCTTAAGCCAATTCCCCTTATCCAGCGTGATCATGGCCTTATTAAACAATTTTTCCCAGGATTTATTCATGATCATAGAATCCAGCCTCCATGATTGCTACCTATCCAATATCCCTTCCCTTTTCGGGAGCAGGACTTTTACCATAAGGATAAGAGTACCGGCCGTTATCGCAGAATCCGCTAAATTAAAGGTGGGCCAATGATATTCCTTCCAGTAGAAATCGAGAAAATCGATAACCCAGTGAAACCGGATACGGTCTATAAGATTTCCAACGGCTCCGCCTATGATCATCCCAATAGAGACATGGATCAGGAGATTCTTTTCTGTCAGCCTTGCGTACATAAAGAAGAGGACTGTGATAGCAAGTAACGAGATCCCTATAAGAAAAACCGACCGTAAGGCCTCTGAAGTCTTTCCAAAAAGACCAAAGGCTGCGCCAGGGTTCCGGATATAGGTAAGGCTAAAAAGTCCTGGAACTACTTCTATGTAGTCATAAAGGGCCATCATATGCTGTACTGCATACTTACTCGTCTGATCAACTATCATAACCCCCCCTGTAACGACTGTCAATAGAAGGTATCGATTCATCTATTTAAATTTTAACACATTCAAACATCGGTTGCATACGGCCGGGTGCCCTGTATCCGTACCTACGGACTCACTATAATTCCAGCAACGGTCGCACTTGCCCCCTTTGGCACAGGAAATCATGACCCCCAGTCCTTCTATTTCACTGCTCAGGAAGGAACCCTGCGGAGGCGCATCTGTCCCAATGCTCACAGAGGATACTATAAAAAAGGAGATCAGCCCCTCTTTGGCATTCCTCAGAAATGTGCAGAGCTCCTCTCCTGCAAATATATCCACATGGGCCTCCAGTGAATGCCCGATCAGCCGGTCCTTTCTTGCGGTCTCCAGGGCTTTGGCCACCTCTCCCCTGATCTGGATCAGTCTGTCCCACTTTGCCTCTAACGTCTTATCCAAATAGGCATGATCCGCTTTGGGGAATAATTCCATATGGACACTCTCTTCTTCATCCGGCATCCTGGCAATATAACCCCACACCTCATCTGCTGTAAAAGAGAGTACAGGGGCCATCAGCTTTACAATAGCCTTCAGGATCTGATAGAGGGTACGCTGTGCCGCCCGACGCCCCTTTGAATCCTTATGAAATGTATAGAGGCGGTCTTTAAGGATATCGAGGTAGAGTGAGCTCATATCCACAACACAGAAATTGTGAAGGGCATGGAATGCGATATGGAATTCAAAGTCTCCGTATCCCCTTTCTACACGGCTGGTAAGCCTCTGGAGCCTGTGAAGGGCCCATCGATCAATCTCAAAAAGCTCATCATCCGGTATCCAGTGGGTCTCAGGGTCAAAATCGTAAAGATTGCCGAGAAGGAATCTGCAGGTGTTCCTTATCCTTCGATAGGCCTCTGTAAGCTGGGTCAGAATATCTCTGGATATTCTGATGTCGTCCCTGTAATCCTCTGCAGCAACCCAAAGCCTCAGTATCTCAGCCCCATGCTGATTGATGACCTCCTGCGGAGAGATGACATTCCCTGCCGACTTGGACATCTTCCTCCCGCTGCCATCAACAACAAATCCATGGGTCAGGACCGCCCTGTAGGGTTCTTGTCTGCCTGTTCCAAGGGCCTCGAGGAGGGAGCTGTGGAACCATCCCCTGTGCTGATCACTCCCTTCGAGATAGAGGTCTGCCGGCCAGGAGAGGCCTTCTCTGGTCTCAAGGACAGCCGCATGGCTTACCCCGGAGTCAAACCATACGTCTAATATGTCCATCTCCCTTTCCCACTCTTTTCCCGCACACTTTGGACACGAGACCTCGCCTGGCAGGAGTCTCTTCGTCTCAGCAGAGAACCACACATCTGTCCCCTCCTCTTCCACAAGCCTTGCCACATGATTAACGATATGATGGTCAAGGAGGATATAACTGCACTTCTTGCATAGATAGGCAATAATCGGGACCCCCCACGTCCGCTGCCGTGATATGCACCAGTCAGGTCTTACGGCGATCATCCCTTTGATTCGGTCCTCGCCCCACTTGGGGATCCATGTCACCGCCTCAATCGCCTCCAGGGCCTTGCTGCGCAGGTTGCCAACTTCCATAGAGATGAACCACTGTTCTGTTGCCCTGAATATCACAGGCTTCTTACAACGCCAGCAGTGGGGGTAGGAATGGACAACCCTCTCTTCCTTCAGCAGTACGCCAAGCTCCTGCATCTTCTTATTGATGACCTTGTTCGCCTCAAAGACCTGCAGGCCGGCAAAGAGCGGCACATCATTCACAAAATGTCCCCGGCTGTCCACAGGAGAGTAGATATCAAGACCATATTTAAGAGCCATTTCATAATCTTCCTCTCCATGGCCTGGGGCAGTATGAACACAGCCTGTACCTACATCGTTAGTAACGTGTTCTCCCATTATGATTTTTACTTCTCGGTCAATGAACGGATGTTTGCAGATAATTCCTTTATCCAGTTCAGCACCAGCCCACGCCCCTGGTGTTACTTCATATTCGCCAGCCTTGAAACCAAATTTTTCCATGCAAGAAGGAATCAATTCCTGGTTCAATATCAAATCTCCTGCAGGGGTTTTCACAAGACAATACATAAGCATCGGATGCAATGCTATCGCCAGGTTCGCAGGGAGTGTCCAAGGTGTTGTCGTCCAGATTACAAAATATGTGCCTTTTGCAGGAGTTACAGCAAAAAGTCCTTGAGGATTTGTAACCTCAAATTTTACAAATATAGCTGGCGACTCTTTATCATTATACTCCACCTCTGCCTCGGCAAGGGCCGTCTCACAGGAGGTGCACCAGAGCACAGGCTTCTTTCTTTTGTAGACCCCGCCTCTTTCAACAAACCTTCCGAACTCTCTTACAATCGTCGCCTCATAGGAATGGGTCATCGTAAGATACGGGGCGTCCCAATCTCCAAATACGCCGAGCCGCTTAAACTCTTCGCGCTGGATATGGACATATCTCTCCGCATATTCCCTGCAGAGCTTACGGATCTCAAGCTTGCTCATCCCCTTTTTCTTTGGGCCGAGGGATTTATCGACCTGATGCTCTATGGGAAGGCCGTGACAGTCCCAGCCCGGCACATAGGGGGCATCAAATCCCTCCATCGATTTTGACTTCACAATAATGTCTTTTAAGATTTTATTCAGGGCATGGCCGATGTGGATGTTCCCATTGGCATAGGGCGGGCCGTCATGAAGGATATATTTCGTCCGGCCCCTCCTCTTTTCCCTCAACCTTTTGTAAGTATCTCTGGTCTTCCACCTCTCCAGCATCACGTCTTCCATCCTGGTGAGATTTGCCTTCATCGGAAAATCGGTCTTCGGAAGATTAAGCGTCTCTTTATAGTCCATGGTCATTCGTCGCCTGTGTCCGTCTCACAGGCTTTCCCCCCTTATTTTTCAAGGGCAATCATAACACCTGGCGTGCGGCAGTGTCAAGGATTGTCAATGTTTTGCAATCCATGATATAGTGCCCTCTGCGTGATATGAGAGCCTGGAAAAAGATCACTATTATTGTCCTTGTTATCCTGTTGATAGGCGGAGGGATAGCCTTATATCTCAGTCTCATTGATCTCTATAAGATAAAAGGGGTTCTCAAAGGGGCGAAAGAGGCCTTTGAACAGGAAGATGCCGATGGACTTATGGCTTATGTCTCAACCAGCTATAGCGATGATTATGGTTTTAATTACCCGATGGTCAGGCGGTTTATGTCAGGCCTCTTTAAAGACTTTAATAAATTTGAAGTGGTCATGGAGAACCCTGCTATAGAAATACAGGATGACACAGCCACGGTTCAGTTCTCTCTATGGATATCCGTAGACTGGAATGGCGCCCCTGCCTATATTGTGGGGACAAATCAGAAAGGGGCCAATGTCCGCCTCCATCTCAAAAAGGTATTAATGAAATGGCAGGCGATAAAAATCGAAGGGGTCCGGTAGCGCCACCCCGCCGGTCTTTCCCCAATCCAATAGCCTCACAACCGAAACCCCTGTTGACAGCAAAATCCCATCCTGCTACGTTATCCCCAGGAAAGGCAATTTACTGCCCTATGACGACATATATACGTCGCAATGTTAGCCTTGAAAATGGATGAACGATGAAATTTTATGCGCATAGTGTTGAAGGAAAGCCCACCAGCGAATGGCACAGGCTGTATGACCACTTGCTGAGCGTTGCAAGCCTTGCAAAGAAGTTTGCCGGGTCGTTCAATTCCGGTGACTGGGCATACTTGGCGGGTTTGTGTGACCTGTTTTTTTGATATATAGACAAAAATGAGATATAAAGTGAGTCGTTCTCGAAAGGAGGAGAGCGACATGGAAGAGAAGAGAGGGAAGCGGATTTTTACTCCGGAACAGAAGTTTGAGATCATAAAAGACATTGAAACATTCCGGACGGTAAAGGAAGGATTGGAGAAATATCAGCTTTGTCATTCCGTGTATCTGAAATGGAAGCGGCAGTTGGAGGTGGGGGTTCGGGCCTCTCTGCGGAACGGCAAGCCGCTGAAGTCAGCGAACCTGAAGCGATTGGAGGCCGAGAACAAGCGGCTGAAAGAGACTGTGCTCAATCAAGCCCTGATCATCTGTGAGTTAAAAAAAGAGATGAACATGGATTAAAATTGAAAAGCGAAAGAAGGAAGACACTGCAAGAAAGTTTTGTCACTATAAAGTTGACATTAATGAAACAGGTTTAGAGCAGTCTGGTATTTTTTTAAAAAAATTGGTGCATGATGAAAAGATGGATAACGATGATAAACAATAATACATTGTTCACTTGTATTCTCATGGAGAAACTTTAAACAGCTATGTATACCGAAGACGATCTGTTGCCGCTTTCATCTCTACAGCACCTTGTATTCTGCGAACGGCAAACGGCAGTATGTGGTTTTCTTTAATATTTATGCTTGCTAGGAGGTTAAATGACGAAAACACATTTGGCAGTTTTAAAAGGTAAAGAAATCAGGAAAACTTTGCACCAGAACGAATGGTGGTTTGTGATTAATGATGTTATTGAATCACTGACTGATTCCAATGATCCGGCGCAATACTTTAAGCGATTAAAACAGAGGGATGAGGAACTGGCAAAACTTACTGATAAAGGGGGGGTACAATTTGTACCACCCCTTATGCTGGAGGTAGAAACTACAGGCGGAAAACAAAAGATGTATTGTTGGAATACTGAGGGTATATTCCGACTTATCCAATCCATCCCTTCACCCAAAGCAGAGCCCTTCAAACGTTGGTTGGCAAAGGTAGGCTACGAGCGGGTGCAGGAGATCGAAGACCCTGAACTGGCAACAAAGAGAACGCGGGCCTTGTACAAGGCAAAAGGTTATTCTGACGACTGGATAGAGAAGCGGATGCGTGGCATTGCTATCCGTGACGAAC
>JAHFEQ010000089.1 GCA_023248395.1 Nitrospirota bacterium | reverse complement strand
GAAATTTCCCGTTTGTTTAGTGAGCCAACGGGACCTCAGCATGCAACCCTGGCCTCTCCATCCCCGTCGAAGCCTGTCGCCCCCTTTCTAAACCGTTCAAACCGTTCAAGCCGGTTAAGCGGTTTGAACTATTAATCCTTATACGGTCTATAGAACTTCGAGTCTATTGCCGCCCTTATCTCTTTTATAGTAGCACCCTTCTCATGGAGTTGTCTGGCAAGAAGGGCCTCGTTGATGCAGATGTCACACCCCGAGCCATGGTCATTGGTAAAACAGGTCCGCAAACTTTTATGCCCATGACTTTCTGCGCAATAGCAGTAGCAATATAACTGATCCAGTACCTCAGGTATAGCCGCTGCTGCTGCATAGGCCTCCCGTGCCTTACCTGTAAAATAGGTCATAGAAAGTATCGGATCGGTCTCTCCCCCCTTCCAATCCATTGTGTTGTTATATTCTCTATAGGTATAGGGATAATTATTATTCCCTGAACGATCACCCTTTGAGTTTAAATAAAAGAATATAGCGACACCTATTATCACCAATACGGCGGCTATCGTTACACCCTTCTTCATTCTGATTACATCTCCCTTTTCAGCCCGCAGGCTAAAGCCTGCGACTACAGCCTGCGGTTACCCTCTGTGTCTCTCTTTAAAGGCCTGAGCTACCTCACGCCCGGCCTCCCGTCTCTTCATATCCTCCCTCTTGTCATACAGCTTTTTCCCCCTGCCCATGCCTATTTCTATCTTGGCAATACCCTTCTTAAAATATATCTTGAGCGGTATTAAGCTATAACCCTTCTGCTGGGTCTTCCCGAATATCCTGTTGATCTCTTCTCTATGGAGAAGGAGCTTCCGCCTTCGCATCGGGTCATGATTATTGATATTGCCGGCCTTATAGGGACTGATATTGCAATAGACAAAGACCTCCCCCCTCTCCAGTCGTGCATAACCATCCTTCAGGCTTGCCCCGCCGTCCCGGAGGGATTTGATCTCTGTCCCTAATAGTTGAATCCCGGCCTCATAGGTATCTTCAATCGAATAATCATGAAAGGCCTTTTTGTTTGTCGCTATGATGTGCTCGTTCATAACCCATTAAAAATCCTGATTAAATTTGAATATTGAGTAGAATTATGATAACATAGCTCCTGTTCAAAGGCAAATTAAGCGCAAATTCTGTATTGACAAAGCCCTCATTAGTTTTTATGCTGTAGCTTGTGCCGAAGTGGTGGAATTGGTAGACACGCATGTTTGAGGGGCATGTGGGTTTTCCCGTGGGGGTTCAAATCCCCCCTTCGGCACCAATCTTAATTTATGACCTCCATAAGCCAGATCCTTTCCGCACCTGCTGACAGGCCTGCATTAGTCGCTAATCTAAAAAATTATATCGCACTCAGGAACCAGGAGATACATGACCTCCACAAAAACGGGGCCTCGGGCCTTTATATTGTCATTCGCATCACAGGGCTTCTGGATACCATCATATCTGAAATCTACCACTACGGGGTGAGTAAATATGAGGCCGCTCACAATACCTCTATCGCTGATAAATGTGCAGTGGTCGCTGTGGGCGGATACGGGAGAGGGGAGTTGAATCCCCATTCAGATATCGACATCATGTTTTTATATCGAAACGACGCAAGGCATGCCGTGGAATCCATATCCACAGATATCCTCTATCTCCTCTGGGATTTAAAATATACGATTGGACACAGTATAAGGACGATCGAAGATTGTGTAAAGATCGGCAGCTCAGACTTTACGGCCAGGACCTCTTTGATGGAGGCGCGGATGATAGCCGGCAGCGAATCTTTGTTCAAGGAGTTTCAGGAGGCCTTTACGAACAAGGTAATCGCCCGTAATGTGAGGGCCTATATCGAAGAGCGCCTCAAATATATGCGGGAAAGGTATCAGCAGTACGGCTCTTCTATCTATCTCGTGGAACCAAACATTAAGGAAGGAAAGGGCGGACTGAGAGACATCCACTGCCTTCAATGGGTAAGCATTGCAAGATACAGGACATACTCTCTCTCCGAATTTCATAAACAGGGCTACATCTCTAAAGTAGGGTATAATGAACTCCTGGAGGCCCAGGACTTTTTATTGCGGATCAGAAATGAGCTGCACTTCCATGCCGGCAAGGCCGCTGATGTGCTGACGGCTGAAGACCAATGGCGTATTGCCAACTTCTTTGGCTACAAGGATGAACCTCACCGTCTTGGAGTCGAGGCCTTTATGAGAGACTACTATAGGCACGCCTCTCATATTCACGATATCTCGACAAGGGTTATTGAAAAGGCAATACCTTCGCAATTGTGGAAGCAGGGGTTAGACTTTATCGCCTCCCGTCATGTCAAGCCCTGTTTTGTTTTGACTAAGGATACGATCCATGTGCCAGAATATCATCAGGAGATATTCTTCAGTGATATGAAGAACGTCATCTCTCTCTTTTATCTGGCCCTGGTACACAACCTCAGCGTATCCACGCATACCATGAGCATGCTCTATCGCAACTCGGACAGGGTCGCCAATGACCTTTATCTGTCTCCTGAAATAAACAAGATCTTTCGCTCGATCCTCTCCTGGCCGCAGGGGATTGCGGCAATTCTTAGACAGATGCATAAGGTCAAGGTCTTACAAAAACTGATTCCGGAATTTGAGAAGATATCCTGCCATGCCTCTTATGACTATTATCACAAGTATACGGTGGATGAGCATAGCTTCCTTGCGGTCCAGATAGCGGAAGAACTTAAATATGCCCATGGATATATCCCAAAGGTCTACCGGGAAATAAAGCGGAAGGATATCCTCCATTTAGCCCTCCTGTTGCATGATATTGGAAAGGGGGGAACAGATCATCATTCCATTGTTGGGGCCGGGATTGCTGAGAGGGTTGCCGTACAATTGGGTTTTAGCAGCGAGGAGACCCATCTCCTTGTCTTCCTGATACGAAACCACCTGATCATGTCTTTGATCGCCTTCAGGAGAGACCTGTCTGAAGATAAGGTCATCCTCCTCTTCGCAAGAGAGGTCGCAAGGCCAGAGATCCTGAAAAAACTGTTTGTACTGACTTATTCAGACATAAAGGCCGTAGGACCGGATACCTGGAATGAATGGAAGGAGAACCTCCTTACGGACCTCTATTACAAGACCATGGAAGAACTGTCCGGAACGAGGGCAATCTATTCTGAAGAAGACCTCATATCAAGGATCAAAAAGGATATCGGAGAAAAACTCTGCCTTATCTACCCGCCGGATTGGTTAGATGCGCAGCTTCATGATATGGAAACGCGCTATCTCCTCATTACGCCGCCTGAGAAGATCATGAACCACCTCCACATGATCAATAAACTCAAAGAGGGTAAAGAGGAACAGGTGCTTGTCGATGTCTCTACGGATAAGGGGATTGTTGAATTTACCGTTTATACTTACGATCATATTACCCCGGGCCTGTTTTCAAAGATTGCCGGGGTGCTGGCCGCTGCCGGCTATAATATCTTAGTGGCTCAGGTCTGTACCACAAAGCAGGGGATCGTGGTGGACACCTTTCAGACTCAAGACCCCTATCCTGAAGGGGTCTCCTCCCTGCTGCGTCAGGCCACTGTGCAGAAACATATCTCTGAGGTGCTCACAGGCACGGCTACTGTGGAATATCTTTTTGAAAAATATGCCAACAAAAGACCTAAAAAAAGGGCTATCCCTACAGCAGCCTCTACACAGGTAGAGATCGATAATGAGTCTTCAGATGAAGCCACGATCATCGATATCTTTGCTGCGGACAAACAGGGGCTACTCTATATTATTACAAAAAATATCTATGAATTAGGCCTCTCTGTCTACTCCTCAAAGATCGCAACCCATGTGGACCAGATCGTGGATGTCTTTTACGTAAAAGACCTCTCCGGGAACAAGATAATGGACGCAGAAAGAATTGCAGCGATTAAACAGCGCCTCCTCAATGCCATTGAGGAATATTGGAAGGTGGGGTGAGCGAATTTACCTTGACTTTGAATCCCCCGGTCTGTCATCATTAAAACCTGAAGTATCACCTTCCAGGAAACCATGAAGACGTTATCTTCAGATACACACACCCGTATTGAACTGATCCATATTGAACTAATCCGCAGGGTGTCTATATCCAGACGATTAGATATAGTCAGTTCATTAACAGGGACTACACGCCAATTATCATGGAGGGGAATCTGTGAACGTTATTATAACGAACCAGCAGACAAATTAAAAGAAAGGCTCGTGGTTCTCATGTACGGAGATAAAGTCATAAATCAAAATATCAGACAACTTATTTCACCTGCAGACAATAAAGAAAAGAACGTCCGGGAAAGGAAAGCCTTAAAAATGAAGCAACCTGAAATTATTGAAATTATATTAAGGGTTATTGATATATTCGGGAAACTCGGGATCAGCTACAACATAGGTGGTTCTATTGCCAGTTCTGCCTTTGGTATTCCACGGGCAACAATGGACATAGACATCGTAGCTGATATTAAACATGAAAATGTACCTCTGCTTCAGGAATATTTGAAAAAAGAATTTTATGCAGATATTGATATGATGAGGGAGGCCGTCAGCAGGAAGTCATCCTTTAATATCATCCACCTTGAATCTCTGTATAAGGTAGACATCTTTATCTTACAAGAACATCCTTTCGATCTTCAGGCATTTGCAAGAAGGGTACAGAAAAAAGTATCGGAGGATAACCCACAAGAGCCCTTTTTCAGTACACCAGAAGATATCATCCTCAATAAACTGAAATGGTACAAGGACGGCGGGGGTGTTTCCGATCGTCAATGGAATGATATACTGGGTGTCCTGAAGGTGCAGGGGACAGATCTGGACATGCAGTATCTATCACAGTGGGCAGAAAAACTCAGTCTTTCTACTCTGCTCGAAAAAGCTATCGAAGAAGCAGGTGTATTCTAACTAATACTCAATTATATAACAAGCAGATCAACTAAAACTCCCTCTTAGTTCCATAAAAGTCAGCAAGGATACGAATCATGTACCGAGATGCCTGCATAATTTCATGTAGACATCTCGGTGTTCTTCCAGGATCAATTGCTACACCAACTGTAGGCAAGATTTTACCATTCAGATCATAAAGGTTGGACTTTATCCTTGAGGTAGTCCCGTGAGCAGCAAGATTTGATATTCTTCCATGAAGTTTCTTTATGATTTTCCCATCTTTAACAAGGTCAACAATATTTTCAAATTTAAGGTTTTTTAGGGTAACCTTAAGCTCATAGCTGGCAGTGTCAAACCGACCTTTCTGGACCACATAATTCATGATGGTAAGTTCTTCAATAATAGGCCTTAATAATGTCATTGAATCAGAATGGCAACCATAGAGAGCAATTTTGAGGCTGTTTATCAGGGTAGAAAGTGCATCATTCAAAATCTTTTTTTAATTTAGCGGTTCTATCCGAATCTTCTGCCTCTTTAAGTGCCCGCTCTCTTTCATCTTTTTGTTTGACTTTCTTCAATGCACGAAAATCCTCTATCCAATCACCATCAATAAACGCCTCGATACCGAAAGGTTTCCATTCCGAAAGGAAACGTGAGTATTCCAATGAGGCATTGATCGCTAATAGCTTTCTATCACCTGAAAAAAGCTCTAACAGTCCGTGCGTATGATATTCACCATCAGGGGTTGAAAAACTGCTCTCCTGAAAAACAAACATATAATCTTTTCCATTCAATGTTATTTCTGTGATTTCCTTATCCCTTTCTCCTATATTACCTTCATCTTTCCTTGCTGTTGCACGGGTCACTATCGAAGAAACATAATCTCGATTTTGCTTATCCTTTAACCTGTTTTTCTTCTGCAATTTTCTTTCTTCTCCTTACTTCCTCCTGAACGCGATATGCTTCAGTATCCTTCTGGGGTTTTGCGCCCCCAATACCTCCAAATTCGTAATCCCTCTCAAATTCTTCGTTTCTATTTTCTTCTGTATCCGTAATATGCGCCTGCTTTTCATCCTTTCCGGATAAATCTTCCCCAATTAAGTCTTTGGTTGCAGAGCTCTTTCCCTTCCAAAAATTGTAGAAAAGCACTGCAACAATCAGTGACCAAATAACACTTGCTGTTTCACCAAAAACAAAAATACCTGTTAAGATAGCGAAAGTGATAATGAAAACAAGAAATGCAAAAAGATACCTTTTCATAGTCTTACTGCAAAAGTTCGTCTTACTTTGCCACTCACAGGTTAATATTATATAGGTCGATAATGTACATGTAATATCCAAAGGAATTATTGGCAAATAATCATAGCATGGTAATAAGAAGCAATTAACTGAATGGCTCACAGGAAACTCGCGCCCCCTGTCAAGGCCCGCCTGGAGTCGGGCTGTTGGGCGGAGCGGAGCGATGCCCAATCTACTCTTGAAAGATTACCCTCCGTGGTATAGAATCAGGGCGCTTTCTATAGACAGGAGGTCTCACATGGCCCTTGTAGAATCCCAAATGGTGCCTTTGGGAACACCGGCGGTTGAGTTCACCCTCCCCGGCGTAGATGGAAAGACCTACTCTCTGGAGTCCTTCAAGGAGAAGCGGGTCCTGGTCATTGTTTTTATGTGTAACCATTGTCCCTATGTGAAGGCCACGATCCAACGTCTGATTACGATCCAGAGGGACTATCAAGGCCAGGGGGTTCAACTGGTGGCGATCAACCCCAATGACGTGGTCACCTATCCGGAGGACTCCTTTGAGAATATGAAGGTCTTCTCCAAGGAGGGGAGGATGAACTTCCCCTATCTCCAGGACAACAGCCAGGAGATCGCCCGAAAGTATAACGCCGTCTGCACCCCGGATATCTTCGTTTATGGTCCGGAAAGGAAACTCATTTACCGGGGCCGGATCGACGACAACTGGCAGGACGAGACCCGGGTCACACGAAAAGACCTGCGGCGAGCGCTCGACACCCTCCTATCGGAGCAACCAGTCCTACCGGAGCAGCACCCTTCCATGGGATGCTCCATCAAGTGGAAGCGGTAAGCCTACCCCACCCAGCCCAGGACGTCGGCCTCGCGGATGAGAACGAGTTCCTTGCCATCCACATCGACCTTGGTCGTTCCGTATTTCTCGTAGAGGACCTGATCGCCAGGCTTGAGGACCATGGGGTTGAAGACCTTTTCCTCTTTCCCTTTGGGTTTACTTCCCCACTTCTTTTCCAGTGTCTCCCAGCGCCCCTTCCCCACGGCCAGGACCTTTCCTTCTACGGGTTTCTCTTTGGCCGTGTCGGGGATGAACAACCCCCCGGCGGTCTTTTCCTTGGCCTCCGCCGGTTCGATCAGTACCCAATCCTGTAACGGTTGCATTCCCATGTGTTTCCTCCTCCTTTGGTTCTGATTATAAAAAACTTAGCTCTATTTTGCAAGATGACGAATTGCCTCATCAAAAATCTATACGAAATTGAATCGTTGCCTCATTTAAAAATCTATTCGAAATCTTCACAATTATCTCCTGGGATTTTTAATACAGGAGGTGGAGATGA
>JAHFEQ010000088.1 GCA_023248395.1 Nitrospirota bacterium | reverse complement strand
GGAGGATGAACCGGGGCAGTAATCTCAATTGCAGGTAGCGGTAGAGTTTCTTCAGCAGGGGGAAGCGGAATAGTCGCTTCAGCCGGAGGCAGAGGAAGTGTCCCTTCAGCCGGCGGCATGGGGACAGTCGCTTCCACTGCCGGAGCCGGTAAGGCTTCTTCCTGGCCCTCCACCTCTGCCGGGACATCTGCAACCACAGCAGAATAGATGATAAAACCCATGATGAAAGGGATGACAAGGCTTGAAACACCCCTGTATATATTGTATGATTTCCTTGCCTTTATCAGTCGTTGCTGTTTCATTCAGTAGATAAGGATTATACTTCAACGAAGTCTTTAATCCAAGAGGGATTTTTGCCAGAACTTTTTCTGATCGATGGAAGTTCGTACATATACCGGGCCTACTATGCCATCAAAGGTCTTTCTACCTCAAGGGGTCTTCCCACCAATGCCATATACGGTTTTACCAATATGCTGATCAAGATATTAAACGAAAAGAGGCCTCAACTCCTGGGGATGGCTTTTGATCCCAGGGGTCCTACCAAACGCCATGAGGCCTATGCGGCCTATAAGGCCCAGAGACCCAAAATGCCGGATTCGCTATCCGTACAGATACCGTACATTCATCGTATCGTAGGGGCATTTAATATACCCCTACTCATCATGGAAGGTTATGAGGCGGATGATGTGATCGGGACTGCCGCCAGGAAGGGCGAGCAGGATGGCTATGAGGTGATCATCGTTACAGGGGATAAAGATATGCTCCAGCTCGTTACCCCGCACATCAGGGTCTATGACCCTATGAAGGATAAATTCTATGGGGAATCCGATGTGGTTGAGAGGTTTGGTGTGAGACCCGCTCAGGTCGTTGAGATTATGGCCCTCATGGGTGATTCCATAGACAATATCCCTGGTGTCACGGGGATTGGAGAAAAGACGGCAAAAGAGCTTATCAGCACGTTTGGTACAGTAGAAAATCTTTTAGCGCATCTTGATGAGGTCAAAAGACCGAAACTACGCACTATATTAGAAGAGCAGGCGGATAATGCCAGGCTTAGCAGGGAGTTGGCCTCTATTTACACCGGACTCCCCATAGATATAGACTACAATCATCTGAAACTCTCTGATCCTGACCCGAACAAGATGATAGAGATCTTCAGGGAATTGGAGTTCTCAGGCCTTATCAAACTTTTTGCTCCCGCACAACCAGAGGAGAGTCATGAGAATTACCGGGTCATATCCGGGGAGACCGATCTTGCAAATGTGTTGAAGAGGATAGCAGAGATCAAAAGGTGTTCCCTGTACCTTGAAGGGGATTCTTCTGACTCTATGACTTCAGGGATAACGGGCATGGGCCTTTGCTTTGAGGATAGAGAGGCCTGGGGTATCCCTGTGACGGATAAGGAGTCCTTTGACCAATGGCTGGGGCCTATCAGACCCTCTATTGAAGATCCGGAGATTAAGAAATATTCTCATGATATCAAGAGACAGATTATCTTACTTAAACGACATGGTTTCAGACCGCAGGGGTTTGCCTTTGATACCATGATTGCCTCCTATCTCCTCAATCCTGGCCGGGCTGAGCATAGCATGGAGAGTATCGCCCTTGAGTACCTTCAGGAACTCCCGACTCCCGACTCCCGACTCCCAACTCATATATGCCGGCACGCCGGTTTCATCTGGAGGCTTGTTGCTATACTTGACCAAAAGCTTGCTGATACCGGGGTAAGGGAACTATTCTATGATATTGAGATACCCCTTGCAGGGGTCCTGTCAGATATGGAGATGGCAGGTATCAAGGTGGATCCGGATATCCTCAGCATGCTTTCTAAGGAGATGGAAAGGGATATGGGTAGGATATGCCAGAGGATCTATGCCATCGCTGGAGAGGAATTCAATATAAACTCGCCAAAGCAGCTTGCCGTCATCCTGTTTGACAAGATCGGTCTGAAACCTGTCAGAAAGACAAAGACAGGGTATTCAACAGATGAGGCTGTTCTGACAGGACTTGCCCTGCAGCATGAACTGCCGGCAGAGATACTCTCTTACAGGCAGCTCTCAAAACTCAAATCCACTTATGTAGATGCGCTTTTGACCCTTATCAATCCTGAGACAGGACGTATTCATACCTCCTTCAGCCAGACTATTACAGCCACAGGAAGGTTATCCAGCAGCAAACCCAATCTCCAGAATATCCCTATACGTACAGATGCGGGACAACGGATCAGGGAGGCTTTTATAACAGAGGAAGGGTGCCTGTTCTTATCTGCGGATTACTCCCAGATAGAATTGCGCATACTGGCCCATATGTCTGGTGATGGGCTTCTCATAGAGGCGTTCAAACAGGGTGAGGATATCCATACACGGACGGCAGTTGAGATATTCGGTCTTTCCCCTGAAGAGATTTCTTCTGAAATGCGGCGGCGGGCAAAGGCAGTCAACTTTGGTATTGTCTACGGTATCAGCCCCTATGGGCTTGCCTCAGACATCGGCATATCCCAGCAAGAGGCAAAGGAATATATCGACAACTACTTCTCCAGGCACATAGGGGTTAAGGACTTTATAGAAAAGACTCTGATTAAGGCGAAGGAAGAGGGGTATGTCACGACACTCCTCCGGAGGCGCCGTTATCTGCCTGAGCTTGCAAGCAGTGAGAACAGTATCAGGCAGTTTGGTGAGAGGATTGCGATCAATACACCCGTGCAGGGGAGCGCCGCCGATATCATAAAACTTGCGATGATCAATATACAGCGGAGACTTCTTGCCAGGGGCCTTCGAGGCAGGATGATACTCCAGGTTCATGACGAACTCCTCTTTGAGGTTCCTGCAGAAGAGTTAGATGTGATGAGGGCCCTTGTTGTAGAGGAGATGGAAGGGGTACTCCAGCTTTCAGTTCCTCTTAAGGTTGATACCGGGATAGGAAAAAACTGGCGTGAGGCAGGCTGACGCTCAATATTCTCTATTTGGACTAATACGAACGCAATAAATGGCTTTAGACTGCGTTGGACTCCTCGGAAAATCCTCGACGTACTTCATAAAAGTATGCCTGCGGTTTTCCTCGTCGTCCGCCTTGTCTAAAGCCATTTCTTGCGGTCGTATGATGTCACTTTAGTTAATGCGTTTGTATTAATTACCAATTTTCAGCATCTCCATAGAGGGAAAAGATAGAAATGCAGATGAGCACAGCTAAATTAATCGCCAAGAATGCGCTGTTTCTTAGTGCGGGTAAAGGGTTGGGGGATTTGTGCACATTTATCTTCCTGATCTACTTTGCGCGGTATTTTGGGCCGGATTTTGTTGGGAAGTATGGTTTTTCCATGTCTATGGGTGGATTTCTCACGGTTCTGATTAATTTAGGGTTGAATGCGCTGATGGTTCGCGAGGTCAGTAAGGATAAGGCGAAAAATGCGACCTATGCAAGTAATCTCCTTGTTACCCAGGCTGTGCTCGCGGCGTTCATTTGGTTTTTGATCGGATTGATAGCGGTTGTTTCTAATATGAATGGCGATACGAAAATTACCCTGGTCCTCATTGGTACGTATCAGGTTTTCTACAAACTGTCGGTCCATTTTGAGGCAGAGTTCAGGGCGCATGAAGATATGCACTACTCCGCGTTATTGGAAACGTCCCATAAGGTGTTAATCCTGACTTTAGGATTAGTCAGTATTCATCTTTGGAAAAATCCAATCCTGGCTCTCGCTGCCTATCCGATAAGTGGCGTTGCCAGATTTATCTTGGGTTTCATTCTATCAGCTTCTAAATACGGTTGGCCACACTTTGAACTGGATTACTCGTTCATAAAAGAAATGGTTGTCAAATCGATGCCGTTTTTTTTAATAACCCTGTTAGGGCAATTCTATGATCGATCGGGTGTTATTCTTCTTACGTTGCTGCAGGGAGAAAGTGCGTCCGGAGTGTATCTGCCGGCGGATCGCCTGCTCGTATCGGTTGGGGTCGGATTAACCATGCTTGGCTCGGCAACTTTTCCAGCGATGTCGAGATTATCTCATAAATCCGGTGGGGAATTTTATAAACTCTATGAGAGATCCATCCGTCTGACAGTAACGTTAACATTGCCGGCGGCCGCGCTGCTGTTTATAGTGAGTGGGCCGATCATGGTAGACCTTTTTGGGGCCCCTTTCAGCGAAAGCGCGTCGGTATTAAAAATTCTCTCGTGGGGTTTTATACTGGCTGGGGTCAATATCATGATGAATAGCCTGATCATCGTCAAGAATCATGAAAAAGTTTGGGTGAAGATGCAGCTGCTCGTCTGCCTTGTCTATAGTGCAGCTTGCTTGATATTGATACCCTTGTATAGTTATACAGGGCTGGCGTATGCCAAGCTGATGATGCAGCTGTTATTTGCAGTCATGGCGTATGGTTATATACGGAAAAATATTTATCACAGTGATATAATCAAGGTTGCGATTGGACCCGCGCTATCTTGCATCGCGACGGTCGGCTGTTATTATGTCATGAGTGAATTGACCCCATGGTTCACGATTCCCGCGGTATTGATTGTACTGATATTGAGCCTGTTTCTTTTTAAAGCGGTTCAATTCCATGATCTTGTCTTCTTAAAGAACATATGGATGAGCGGCAATCGGTCCGCAGTGGAAGGTGAGATCGAACAGGTGTATAGTGAAAAATCGGTACCATAGGTCATCTATCGAAAGCGCCGGATCATGCATCGATCCCGCTGGGGCATATGATAACAAACAAAAGCTATTCGGCAATCAAATCAAGCGAATGAACAAATAATGAAAATCTTGATGCTGAGCTATGAATTCCCCCCATGGGGCGGGGGGGGCGCCCATTGGAAGCCATGGCAATGAGGATCTGTCTTTATCAGCGTGGAGATATTTGCCTGGGGAAAGCATGGGGGCTTCGGGCGCGCTACAAGGGTGATCGGCCGTGAGTTGGCCAGGCGGGGGTATGAGGTCTTTGCCGTTGTTCCCCGGCGCCGCGGTCAAAAACCGGTGGAGCATCTGGATGGAATGACCGTCTTCGGCTTTCCTCCGCTGCTTCCCTGGTCGGCCCAAAAATGGCTTAAACTCGCCGATGCCGAAATCTATCATTCCTGCGAACCCTCGCTGACCACGTATTTTGCCTTCAAGGCGATGCCCGACCGCAAGCATATGGTTACGTTCCGGGATCCGCGTGATTTCAGCGATTGGAAAATGGAATACGATTTGCCGTCACTCAACAAGCTCCAAGTACTTCACAATTACCTCTATGAGAACAACCGGCTGGTACGGAAGACCATTCCGAAGATGCATGCGGTCTACACTATCGGAAAATATCTGATACCGAAAGTTCGTTCCATGTACGGTCTCTCGATCGATCCGCAATTTCTTCCAACCCCGGTCGAGATCCCGTCCGAGGTCAAAAAGGCGGGCGTTCCGATGGTTTGTTATGTGGCCCGACTGGACCGCAGGAAACGGCCGGAGCTGTTCCTGGATCTGGCCCGGAAGTTCCCGGATGTTCGTTTTATCGCCATGGGAAAGTCGCGGGACCTCAAATGGGATCGATACCTACGCGAAAAATACACCGGGGTTCCGAACCTCGAGTTGACCGGGTTTGTCGACCAGTTTAGTACCGAACGACACTCCCGCATCTTAGGACAGAGCTGGGTCATGGTTAATACGGCAACGCGGGAGGCGCTCCCAAACGCATTTCTTGAGGCTGCCGCTCATCGGTGTGCAATTCTAAGCGCTGTTGATCCTGACGGTTTTTCCTCTCAATTTGGATATCATGCAAAAGATGATGATTTTGCTAAAGGATTGCATTTTCTACTTGAAAATTATAGATGGAAAGAGCGGGGAGAACGTGGTCATGAATATGTAAAGGAAACCTTTGAACTAAATCGAGCCATTGATCAACATATAACTGTGTATGAGAAAATTTTAGCAGGCTAAACGTGGAAGATAACTTTAAAATTGATTTTATCGGTATCGGTGTTACTAAATCAGGGACAAGTTGGCTCACGCATATGTTGGGTCAACATCCTGATATTTGCGTCTCTGAACTGAAAGAGGTCTGTTATTTTAATCGGGAAATGAATCTCAGCGCGAAGTATCATTACAAAAAAAGGCAGGGACCCTTTATTAACAAGGATCACACTAAACCGCTCACGTGGTATCAAAAACATTTCCAACACTGCAAAAAGGGGCAGATTGTTGGAGAGTATTCGCCCGTATATTTCTATGACAAAAGAGCTCCGCTGGCGATTAAAGAAACATTTCCCCGGGTAAAGTTAATCGTTGCCTTGAGAAATCCAATTGATAGAGCATACTCTGAATATTGGATGTTAAGGAGTTCATTCAGGATCGAGGATAGATCATTTGAAGAAGCTCTGCAGGAGAAGGATGTTGTGTATGTAGAAAAGGGGATGTACTATAAACATCTAAAAGTATATCTTTCGCTTTTCGATAAAAATCAGATTAAGGTTATCTTCTATGATGACATTAAGAAACGTCCAGAAGCAGTCATCAAGGATCTATACCGGTTTCTGGAGGTGGACGATTCTTTTATCCCGCTGAATATAAGAGATAAAGCAAATTATGCGAAGGCATCACGCATCAGAGTCGGAGTGGTAATGATGAATTCCATCGTGAAGATATTGGTGAGGGTGAAGATGGCATTTCTTGTCCGGTTCCTCCGAAGACTTAAGATTAATAAATTATTATTGAAGATCATCTCAACCAAGTTGGAGTATCCTCCTATGAGACCAGAAACAAGGGCTTACCTTGGGGATATTTTTTACAACGACATAAAAAATCTGGAAACAGAGCTTGGAATAGATTTATCTCATTGGTTGTAAATTCCTGAATAAAGAGCCTGAAATTTTTGGAGCCCTTTTTCATTTTCACAATCTAAGTATCTGAAGAAAGTCTTTTCTGTAACAGGACGGTAGTACCCGAACTGATGCTCATACCTGTCGGGATAGACATTTTTCAATCATTCACCGTGGTCTTCGACCTGTTGATAGAATGATGTTCTCCACGCTTAAAAAAAGTTACCCTTGCCCGTTGACAATGCCTACTATTTTGAATAACATAACAGTAAAATTAGGAACTGGAAAATAAGGAGGATGAATGCCTGCAACAAAAGAGAAAAAAACAGTGACCTTCCCTTTGACAGTCTTTGAGACAGCCAATACAAAAGAGGACTTAGAGGACTGGCTTCTTTCACAAAACCCGGAATTTATAAAAAGGATGCGTAAGGCAAGGAAGGATGATCTTGAAGGAAGAGGTAAGGACTGGGAAGCTCTTAAAAAGGAACTATGTATAAAATAACCTTCCTCAAATTTATTTTTCTCGGTTGAAATAAATTTGCTGGGAGGAAGTATCTGGGAGCCCAATTTTCAGCACCTCCAGCATCTCCTCATGAATCTTGCCATTGCTGGCAAGTGTTTCTTTACCATAGATGCTGAACTTCCCACCCTTGAAATCACTCATCCTTCCACCCGCTTCTGTGACGATGAGAGACGCGGCTGCCACATCCCACGGGTGGAGT
>JAHFEQ010000036.1 GCA_023248395.1 Nitrospirota bacterium | reverse complement strand
TGATAAACAGGCTGAGAGAAACGGCTGGCCTGCAAAACATCGTCTATATCAACTTTGAGGATGACAGGATATTTCCGCTCCAGTCAGGAGACCTCAACAGTCTATTGGAGAGTTATTACGAACTATATCCAGTCAAAAAGAAAGCAATCGTTTATTTTTTTCTTGACGAGATACAGAATGCACCCCACTGGGAAAAGTTTGTCAGGCGGTTGTTGGATACCGGGAACTGCAGAATCTTTATTACCGGCTCGTCAGCAAAGTTGTTAAGCAAAGAGATTGCCACGGCGCTGCGCGGCAGGACGCTCACTTATGAAATATTTCCGCTCTCCTTTAAGGAGTTTTTGAGGTTTAAAGACATTAAAATCAATATCCACTCATCCGCTTCTGTTGCGCACATAAAGAATGCCCTTGCCGAATATACTGTCAGGGGAGGGTTTCCTGAGACCGTAGGGCTTTCTGAAGACCTGTTTGTCAGGACACTGCAGGAGTATCTGGACCTCATCATATACAGGGATGTGATTGAGAGATATAACATCTCCAATACATTTCTCCTGAAGTTCCTTTTTAAGTACGGTTTTACCAATTTTTCAACATCAATAAGCTTCAACAAGCTTTATAACGACTTCCGCTCCCAGGGGCTCAAGGTATCAAAGAATACGGTATATGATTACATCTCATATCTTGAAGATGCCTATGCATTCTTTACCGTTCCGATATATGCCTCTTCCATGAAAGAAAGGATGAGGAATCCAAGGAAGTTTTACAGCATAGATACAGGTTTTAAGCAGGTGGTTGATATTCCGCTTGCAGGCGATACAGGCAGGATATATGAGAATATCGTATTCCTTCATATAAGGAGACAAACGAAGGATATTTATTACTTTAAGGGCAGGCAGGAGACGGACTTTTATTATGTAAAAGACAGGAAGAAACTCCTTATCAACGTCTGCTATGATATTGAAAGACCTTCAACCAGAGAAAGAGAAACCAGCGGTTTATTTGAGGCTATGAACTTTCTTAATATCACAGAAAGCCTTCTCATTACCGCTGAACAGGAAGAAACAATACAGGTGAACAACAAGACGATCCATGTCGTGCCGTTATGGAGATGGCTGCTTGAGGGGATACCATAAAGCTCAGTTGCACCTTTGGGTCTGAACACAATATTGATAGGAAATAGAGGCACGGAGAAGAATAAGATAACAGAGATATTATACAATTCCCTGTGTTGCTATTTATTTATGCGGGTATTATAATTTCTTTCTCCATAACAAAAAGGGAATAAGGTTTATAGTAGAATAATTACTAAGCATGGAGTATGAAATTATATTATAAGAAAGGAGTTTATATTATGTTATCAATAAAGGATAGCGCCCAAAAAATCATAAATGACCTGCCGGATGATATTTCTTTTGATGAACTTATAAAAGAATTAGCATTTAAGCGTATGATTGAAAAAGGACTTCAAGATTCATTAAAAAATAAAATTACACCAGATGAAGAATTAGAAAAAGAGATTGAGAAATGGTCAAAAGAAAAGGAGGTTGAAGACTATGAAAAAGATAACTGCAACAGATACCCTTGAGTTATCAGTTTCTGAGAGGATTCAATTAGTAGAGGATATTTGGGATACAATCGCCGCGCAGGCAGATTCTATGGAACTAACTGAGGACGAGAAAAAGATAATTGACGAAAGATTGGATGCGTATCACAAAAATCCTGATTTAGGCACTCCATGGAATGAGGTTTACAATAGAATAATTACTAAACATGGAATATGAAATTATCATCAGGCCTGAGGCCGAAAAAGACTTGACGGAAGCCTTCGTCTGGTATGAAGAAAAACGGCGGGGATTAGCATTCGATTTCCTTTTACAAGTTGATGCCGGGCTAAGATTCATAGCAAGAAACCCAGAGATTTATGCGCCTGCATATAAGGGGACAAGGAAGCACATTATTAAGAGATTTCCATATAAGATAATCTACCTTGTTGAGAAACAAAGAATAATTATCCTGGGGGTTATCCATGGGAGAAGAAGTCCGAAAGTTTTAAAAGAGAGAATAGATGGTGTCTAACAAATCAACGATATTGTTTTTCCATAACAAAAAGGAATATTACTCTTGATATTGAAGATCCATCAGGCTATATAAAAGGGAAAAGTTATCTTATTATACTGACGAAGCTTGCGGTGTATCTGGATATACTGCAACTGCGAGCCAGCGTAACTATAATAGAAGATAACATTTTTAGACATAGATTCGATATTTACAACCATGATATCTTACCGGGTTCTGTCAGTGTATTTGGTTACGTAGTTCAGGAGACTATAAGTTAGGTTGCTAAAAGAAGTTCCAAAAATCAGGAGAGAAGAACGATGAAAAGAAATTGCCTGAATTGTATGAATCTTTCTTCATATGTATATGGAATGGGGAAAGTTGTTAAACCCAAAGTTGATTGTTCAAAAAAAGGGAAAATGTACGTTCAAGACCCACTTCAATTTGTAAACAATGAAACCGATTGTGAACATTTTGAAGCGGAGATAAGCAAAGAAGGAGAACCATATCTCTCCATAGTCGAGAACCTTAAGAATTCCCCTTTGATTGGAAGTTCAATACGGAATTTTGTTAATGTGCCCAGCGACTCTCGTATGCGTACCTATAGAGGTATGGCAATGATAATGTTAAGTGATAATGATTTACCAAGTTTTGAAGTAGATTCAGAGTATAAGAATTATGCTGACAGCAATCACATGTTTGCCGATTTACTCGTACCTCTCTCATCCAAAGTTAAGAACCCCATTGTATTCTGGCTAGCAGAAAAGAATCCCGCAGGATGTAAATATCATTATGTGATTGCACCAATAATTCATCATGTAATCCAGCTTGGTAGGTCTTATTCTCTCGAAGAAGTTATTTCGTCATTGGCTGAAGTATTAAAATACGAAAACGTCAAAATAATTTCACCTTGGTTCTTTCGGGATGTAGAACGCGCAGTAGAAAAGAACATTTGTGATATATCTCCAATATGTAAAGAAGTATTTTTTGAGATAGAGCCTCACATCAAAGAATCTCTTTTGTCAAAGAAGCATGACCTGCAAACGGGAACAATCAATTGGGTTATTTATAGCGACCGTTGTCCAAGTTTAAACGTAGTTGCCGAAACGTTAGGCTTTGAGGAGTATATTGTAGGCCGTACAGATGCAAGAAAGACTATATTGTATCGTAAAAGGAAACCTGAAGATGAAAAAGAATTACCATTATCTAAATTCATAAGCCAAGAGATGTCCCCTCTCAATTGCTGGCTTTTATTTGATATTGATGGTGCTTCCTGGGGGTCTCATTGGATACCTCTGTTAAAACACTTCAAAGAGTCACCTTCCGAGGAAGGTGGAATAGTTGTGTTTATCAAGGAGAGTTTAATTAGCAAAAATCCGTTCAAGGATATAGTGGACGAAGAACGACAGCGAATTGTTAATCTTTAATTGTCAAACCTAATAAGGCGATAAGGCGCTGTACTTGACTGCTATACCGCTGCGCTCCATAGCTGCAGGTGAGCTTGGTTGTCAGGCCGTTTATCAGCAGCAGATCCCCAGTCTGACACATTTATTGCATTTTCTTCATACACTTTCTAAGTATATTCCATAATTTTTCTGTCACCACAATTAGCTATGGCCCAAAAGGCGTTTTAACCTCTCAGTAATTTCTAAAATACCACCTATTGATGGTTTATAGAGATATGATTTCTAATTATCCTTTCTGCGGTGAGACGGCCTAAATAATAGGTAATAGAATATAAGTTGCTATATATTCTTTTGAATGCTCTTCATTACGTTGTTCAGTTCAGTAGATTCACCTTTTAACAATAGAAAACAATGAAATTAAATTCTAACCAAAGGGAGGGGTTTGCCATGAGAAAATCATTATCTATTCTGAGTCTGTTTGTTTTAGTCCTTTTTATTTCCATGCAGGGGTGTGGTTCCCTGAAGGGTGTGAAAGGGACAGAGAAGCTAATAGAGACCAGCGGCAAGAAGCCCAAGATGGTGTCTAAGAACATCTGGGTAGAGGAGAGGAAGGACACGAAGTTCTTCTTGGGATTCTCAACCGAGTCCCATGATCTGGACGTGGCCCTGCGTGTGGCGGAACTGGAGGGGAGAAAGCACATCATAGAGGGCATCGGCACGGACATCCGGGTGGAGGGGACGCGGGGCCTGAGCGGCCCGGAGAAGGAGTCTGTGGGGAGATTCTTTGAGGAGGCCATGGCCTGGCTGACGGATAATATGCGCCTTAGCGGCGCCATCCTGCAGGAGACCTACTGGGAAAAGTGGGCACGGATTGGGGATGCCCGGGTCTCTTATTTCTACAAGGCCTACGGAATCGTTCGAATCAGTAAAGAAGACTATGCCAGGGCTATGTCGGCAGCAGCGGATGCCCTGATCGGGAAGGCGGCCCAGGAGCGCAACCTGGCGGCAGAGAGAGCCGCCCGTGGGGCCAAACAACGGCTGGAGGATTAATAATGTATAGACCAAAAATTCATAGATTCAGCGCTCCCATGATCTTGCTCCTTTCAGTTTTCCTTGTTGGGGCTATCTTCCAGGGTCAGGGGATGGCCGAGGTCCCGGCGTGGGTCACGACTCCTCCAAAGGAAAAGGATGCCATTACTGTAGTGGGTGTGGCGACAGCGATAAACCTTGAAGAGGCAAGGCAGGCCGCTGTCCTGGACGCTGCAAGGCAAGTGGTTGAGTATATAGCGACTGCACTCGAGGTCCGAGGAGAGAGGGTCAGGACAGAGGTCGAACACCGGCTGATAGAGGAGATGAAGTTTTCGTCAGAGAGGGTGCCGCTCCGTGGGGGAATGCTCAAGGAGTGGTTTTTCAGAGAGACTGGAGGTAAGTATCAGTCCTTTGTTTTAGTTCGATATCCTCGAAAGGAGATCGAGGAGGTTAAATCCAGCTTACAGGCCGACCAGGCAGAGTTGGTCACCAGGGCCAGGATGAATATCCAGAAGGGGGATGCGGCATGGAAGCGAGGGGCCTTGATGGATGCTCTGCGTAACTTTTCCGAGGCCCTGCAGGAGGCCGGAGCCAACCACTCGATACTGCAGTCAGAGGCGCGCAACCGGATCAGTTCTTTATTGCAGAGCCTGGAGTTCTCTATTGTCTCCGGGGATGGGCAGGAGGTCAAGCCAGGGGGGAGAGCCCAGCCATTGGTGGCAGGTGTTACAGCGCTGAGCGGAGGGAAGCAAATCCCTGCAGAAGGGGTCCCTGTCCGGTTTAGTCTGGCAAGTTCCGTGGATAAGAAGAGCGCATCGGCGATCACAGACAGCAACGGTGAGGCCAGGATCAACCCGGACCAGCTTGGGTTAGGGAGCTCAATAGGAGTTTACCGGGTATCGGCAGAAATAGACTACGATACGATCTCTTACCGTTTCTTATTCACTTCAGCTTCCAATGAATCTACGGAGGCGGGCAACTTCGGGACTGCTGAGAAGCCGGGTGTCACCTTTTCGCTGAAGGTTATCCCGGCACCCCGCAGCACGAGGGTTCTCATTTTGGTCGATGAGTCCAACATGGGCAATGTTTCAACAGAGTCCATCGTGATGCAGTCGCTCTCCCAGGCCTTACAACAGGCGGGGTTTCGTGTGGTGGCGGCACACGAGGTCGGCAGAACCAATGTGGAACGTCTGCAGGAGGCGCTCCGCAAGGAACTCTTATGGCCTATCCGGCCGGAGCTGTCCAGCGAGGTCCAACTGGTTATCTCAGGGACCGCTTCAACCCGGAGGGGGAGCAATAACATGGGGCTTGTCATCTCAAGCCATGCGGATCTGTTCATCAAGGCGATTGACCTTGAGAACGGTGAAGTAGTGGCCCAGAAGAACCTGACCAGTGTAGCCGGTTTCGGAGAGAGGCCGGACCTGGCAGGGATCAGGGCATTAGAAAAGGCTGGTGATATGGTTGCCGGGGATATCGCTAATCAATTGAGCTTATGGGAGGAGGTGAAGGGTCATGAGGGTCAATAAACAAAGTGTATTCATTTTACTCCTTACCTTAATCATGCTTTTATCCATCACCGGTCCCGGGTATGGGAAATCTATTCAGGGGATGGAGTTGCACGAGGGGCTCGATGATCTGACCCGGCAGCTCACCAAAGGCTTATCCTCAAGGTCTCCCATGACGGTTGTGGTGGCAGACTTTCGCGGTATCAATGGGGAGGTGACAGCGCTGGGGCGTTACATGGCTGAGGAAATGATCACACGGCTCTTCACCCTTGCCGGAGCCCGTGTGATCGAGCGGGGCCAGTTAGAGAAGGCCCTGGATGAGCTCAAGTTCAGTCAGACAGACCTGTTTGATCCAGATCTGGCAAAGAAACTCGGTAGATTTGTGGGAGCGGAGGCGATCCTTGCCGGGACAATCACCAGCCTTGATAACACAATACGGATCAATGCGAGGCTGTTTAATACGGAGAGAGGAGAGGTGCTGGCAGCAGGGACTGAGACGATTGTGCGGGATGAGAAGGTGGATAGGCTATTAAAGATCCCCGTGCAACCTCAATCGCTCTCTGAGAGGGGTACCAGGGATGATCAGGTGAGGCCGGACGTACAGGATGATTCAGAACGTCTTATATCCAGTCCCCCTGTCTTTGAAACAGATCACCTGCGTGTGACCGTAAAATCACTCAGGAGGACCGGGTCCCGTCTTACAATAGAGTTATGGTACGAGAATCTGACAGAGCAGACGATGAGGCTTGCCTCATCGGACTGGGGGAGGGGCTATGCGACGGGTCACAGGGGAACATATCTTTTGAGTGATATAGGAGAGAAGTGGTTATTTGAGGATGACACCCAGGTGGGTAATCATTACGGGGGGACGGAACTGGTCTCCCATCGGAGGCTCTTAAACCAGATTACCTTTTCACCTGAGGACAGGGGTAACGGGTCTGAGGTTACATACGTGGGGAAATACAGCATTTACTGGAAGAATAATCCCAGGGAGAACTATCGCCATGAGGCTGCAGAGGTGATTATCAGGAACATTCGTACTGGAGATTACGATAGTGGCTATAGAGAGGAGACAGCGGTGCCACCGGATTCTGGATACACGCCTTATGTCCTGGATAGTCCAGGCGATTGGAGCCGGGGAGAAGGGATATTTAGGAAAAACTGTGTCGTCTGTCATGGAGAACGAGGGGATGGGCGAGGGCCGGCATCCAAGTCTTTGAACCCAGCACCTAAAGACTTCAGACGCAGTACAATAAGCAGGGGTCAGATAGTTGAGATTATCAGGAGTGGTGTTCGGGGGACTTCTATGGTCTCCTTTGGAAAGACCCTATCAGAGAGGGAGATTCAGGATGTAGGCGAGTATGTATACAGGTTCAGGAACTAACTATGTTTAAGAAAATACTTATGAAGACCTTACTGATACTGATTGCAGTAGTGTGTTTATCCATTGATGGGTGGGCAGCGCAGGATAAACCACTTGAACTGCATGACGGGCTCTCTCTGCTGAGCAAACAGTTATTGGCGAAGCGGACGAATATCGGGCGCAGGAAGATCGCTGTGACCGACCTGACCTCCCTATATGGAGAAAAGGGAAACCTCGGGGCCTTTATAGCGGAAGAGATGACCTCCCTCCTGGCCAGTCAGGGCGCTGAATTGCTGGAGAGGAGACTGCTTGACGAGTCCCTGAAGGAGTTAAGGCTCAATATGACGGATCTTGTTGATCCCAAGTCTGCAAAACGCCTTGGCCATCTTACAGGGACAGAACTCCTCTTGCTCGGAACTATCACCGAGTTTGAGGATACGATAAAAATCAATGCGAGATTGATCGACATCGAGACACTGAATATCGTCTCTGTGGGGGATGTCCTTATCAAGAAGGATAAACATGTTCTAAAGCTCATGGGGATCCCCTATCCAGGTAACCTATTTATCAATACCACCGGAGGATCCAAGGTTTATCTGGACGGAACCCCTGTAGGACAGACCAATATGTGGGGGGATCTCAGGCTTGATAAGATTAAACCAGGGAGCCACAGCATCACAGTCGAGCAGGAAGGATACCGGACGGCAAGCCAGTCCGTCTATCTTGAAGAGGATCAGGAATTAAAAGTAAATATATCCCTGGTGAAGCTGCCCAGCCCTGGCGTTGCAGTCTTTTTGTCGATGATCTTCCCCGGTGGCGGAGATATCTACTTAGGTCATTCAGACTGGTGGCTATATACCTTAGGTATTAGTGGGTCTGTATATGGAGCGGTTTATTATTCCAGGAGGACAGAAGATCTGGTATGGGTGCAGGATGAGAATGGTAAGCAGCACATAGAGAAACGGGGCAAGGATTCCATGTATGCCTTCGCCGCCCTTGCCGCAGTGATCTGGGGCTATGATCTTGTGCACGTTTCCTCCTCGGCCAAGAACGCCAGATATACCTTTGATGTCCAGCAAAATACGAATGGATTTAAGGTAGGGCCAGAATCCAAAGGGGCCATGGTGGTTTACAGGTGGACTTGGTAATAAAAGTTGTTGCATATGAAACCGTTTGAATACAGGATTATGGGGTTATCAGGGGGGTAGACCAATAAAATGGAAGAAACAACGACCAGCATCTTTTATCATCCGCTGATGGGAAAGCAACCCCCGTCCATCGAGAATCTTAGAATACGTTGTGAAGGGATGAAGGAGTTGAAGATCCTTGAAGATGCGTGCAAGCTTGCGGCCTACCGTCAATATCGGGAGACTGTTTTGTTAGAAGCCTATGATGCCTACCACCGGGAGCCATTTCATGGTTATTGCCTGCGCAAACCGAAAAAGCGTCCTTTTGCCCTCACCGAGACCGACCTGTTAAGAGCGCTTCTGGCGAATGAACCCCATCTCATAAAAAAGACTTTCTTAAATGAGATTCAGGTTGTGATAAAGGGTTTTGATCAGGATGTATATTATTGGCAGCACATCATTAAGAATTTCGATCTCCAGACCCTCCCTCTCAATTTGGACCTTCGTTGGGGACGTCGATGGGCATTGGCCTTGATGAGGGTTCCCGAGAAAATAATCAGCATGGAGACCTGGGCTGGATCTGTGGTGGATGCGGTAATAACGGCTGCTCGTGGGTGGGATATGGATTACATGAAAGGATTCATCACAAAAAAAGAGTGTGAGCTTAGGGTTAGGTATAGCCTCAATAAGACATTGAAATGGAAACTTCCATGCATTCCTGCTGCCTACTATAACCGGGAAAACTTACTCTCTGCGATAGAAGAGAGAACTAAAGAAGGACCGGGCATCCTTCTTGTCGGGAAAAGGGGGTCAGGGCTATTTTCTTTGATGAAGACCTTTGCGTATCGTCTGATTTATGACATGTCTGATCATCCCTTAAGAGATTATTCTGCTGTTGTATATGCCGGTACCTTTTCCCACATCTCCAGTATAGAGTGCATTGAAGAGGCAAGGGAATTTCCCTGTCTGTACGGTTCCACATGCGATATTACTGAAGAAGAGGTGGGTTCGACCTGTGGTTTTTGTTCTCCAGAGCATCAGTTGAGTGAAAGGGCTGAGAATACCGATCGTATCCTTCGTCTTCTTTCAGAGACGTCGAGAACATCACAATGTTGTCTCATGATGTTGACGGTAGATCCTGAGGAGTTGGACACTTTACTTGAAGCCGTTCCGGCCACTAAAAATTTCTCACAGATTCATGTCCCGCCGCTTGAGGATCCCGACCTGCTCCCAATTCTCTTGGCCAAGCTACCCTACTTAGTAGATAATCTTACTGACAACTGTGATCTTAATCTCCTTGTCAGGATTGTATATCAACTGGCCATTGCCCATCCGGATAAATTATCGGCTTACGAGATAGGGCGCCTTTTATTGAATCCACCAGATCCGGATGCATGTGATTTGGGTCTACTATCTCCATATGTCAAAACCAAATTTTCTCATGTCTACCTGAAACGGTATTATCAAGGTGTTAAGAGTTCGAAAAAATATGGATGGTTTTGCGACAGGTTTATTGGAAGCCAGGACAACTTAACGCAGTTGATCGAGGGGGAAAAGGTACTCAAAGAAATGTGTGCCGCTGTCTATAGGGATTTGGGATAGCTGATAAATCACTACTCATCTTCTGATATTCAACTTTGGTCATTCAGGTAGATACCACCGCTACTTGGACATCATGAAAAGAGAGGGTTCTACAAAGGCTACCATTGAGGATCCATTGTATGGCGGCTCCCATAAAGGATCGTTAGAAGATATAAAACTTAAACTTCGAAGAGGATGCCCACCCGGGGAAATCATGATCGGTTATATGTATAACCATGAAAAATCCCATCCATCCGGAGTAGCCATCGAAGAAATAAAGAATACGCTGGATGATCATGTGGCAAAGTGCGATTTCTGCAAGACAAGCATAGAATTTTTCAGAGGGGATTTATCAAAAGCCCTTCAGGACATTGGAAAGAAGCGTTAAAGTTGAAGCCCAGAAACTGAATAGGACTGTGATGGTGTCGAAATCGGATGAACGGAAATAGAAATGCAGATTCATCACCCACTCATTGGTTGCTCCCGCCCCACTGTCAATGATCTACTATCAAGATGCGATGGAGAGGCAAAGGAAATCCTGGAACTTGCATGCCGCCTTGCTGATTATCGCTTAGAACTTTATGATAACGCCCATCTTTATGATGGGACAGATCAACCCTTACCGGCTGGCCCAGTCCCGATATATCACGACCTGACAGCAGGCTTATGTTCGGCCGATCTTTTGCGAGCTGTATTGGTGCGTCATCCGGAGGAATTCAGGAAAAAGCTAATGGGAGATATAGAGCTCTCTCCGGAGTTTGGAGAGGCGGTGAAGGTATGGTCTCAAGTATCAGCCCAATTGCCATCGGCATATCAGACATCAACTATTGAGAAATACTGGGGGAGACGATGGGGAATGACCCTGCAGTTCAAGCCTGACATTAAGATTAACCTGTCTACTCTGTTCGGTGCTGTGGACTACAGGGCAATTAAAGGGTTTAGGGAATGGAGTCTGCTTTATTCAAAAGATATGATGACAAGGGCGGAGCTTTACAGCAGGCTTACAGACAACATGAGAGCAAACCATATATCCATGCTGATGGAGATCGAACCTGCCTACTTCGACCGGCACAGGGGACTAGATACCCTGGACTTCCTGTTTGCAGAGTCCCCTGTCGTGATTGTTACAGGGAAGAGATACACCGGGCGCAGCTTACTGCTCATGGCATGGATTAACAGGTTTCTATTAAAAGGAATACCTGACTTCATGGATGGGTTTAATGCCCATTTTGGCAGTATCTGCAAGTATGCAGAAAGCCCTTTCCCTGCTTCTTATATCCCAGCCATAAATCTTTCAGAGGTTGAACAGTCAGATGGAGCCCATTTCTTTGCACTCATGAATAACATCCCGGAAAAGGTTGGTGGACCGGCATGGACTTTCAAGAAGACCGGCGAGGGGCATTGGGACAGACTGAGGGCTTCCACCGTTGAGATACTTCAGGGGATTATATCACGAGCTACTGCAAGGCCAGATCGTTTCCGGTTGGCCTTAACGCTTACGCCGGAGGAATACAGAGAATTGATCCAGCATATCCCGGAGGTTTCGAACTTTCCTGTAATGTCCATCCCTCCTGTCAAAAAGAATGAAGTGATTCCTATCTGGCTATGTCAGTTGCCTGAGTATGTATACAGTGGATATAGGAGGATCACCCTGTCAGAGATGTTTTCCGTCCTTGAAAATAGCAGAAATACGAAGTCCTTTGAGAGAATATACGGTAAACGAGATTCATCTTCCATACAGAATCTGCAGGAAATTATCCGGCATGAGCGATTGTGGTGGATTAACATGAGGGATTCACTTGAACGTCAAGACCGATGGGAATATATTATAGATCTGGTCAAGAAGGAGAATTATAAAGAATTGTCAGACTTGCCGGACCTCAAAAGCCGGGAGCGAAAAGTCTTAGAACTATTTGTTGGGGAAATGAAGCGTTTTCAGGAAATCCTCAGTCTTGAGGAGAAACTGTTAAATATGTAATAATGTTCCGGCATCAATGTTCTTGAGAAAAATTGAAGGCGGTCTGAATCTGTACGGGAGGATGATGTTTTTTATATAGTGCCAAGCGGAGATAACGCATGAAACTCATGATATTCTATGAATACGCCGGCAGCAGGCAGATGTTTTATAAATGTCTGGATATCGAAAGAAACGATGAGCCGGCTAAGGTAATTGATGATTTTACAAGAAGTCTTCGCGGGTGGGGCAACTCAAAAAGGCTCTCGCTCAGAAAAGACCCTCAGATGCCAGAGCCGGGTTTTGTCGCATTCTACATAAAAGATGAAAAAGATAGCAGTCGCGGCGGAGCTGCCAGAAAAAAGCTTAAGGTGAGCTTTCACGTTAGAGATGAGAAAAAGACCGTGGTTTCGAGGGAAGCGTTCTGCTCCTTTATTGATGCCCTTGAGAACAATTCCATGCGCGGCCGCAAGGTTTTAAAGGAGGCCGCGAATAGCCCGGAGGTCTATGATTTTGAAGTGGAGTATCTAATGGAGTTTCTTCAAAAAAATGTTCGCCGGGGCAGAAATAAATCACTTCATTTCCTGCCCCCGGGACCGGGGTAGGCAGATTTACGGTTAATGAGTGTGCCTCAATTATGATTGATGAGATTATCCTTTACCTGCAAGGTGAGACGAGCTTGACAGGAGTGATGTTTGTTCTCTTCAAAGATGAGGATCTTGAAGCCTTTGAAGATGTTCTAAAAACCAGGGATGTCCCGTATCGGAAGATTTGAAATGATGACTGCTCCTAAAAAAGAACAATTAGGCGCCGGATTAATGGGGCTCAGGTATTCACCCCATGAGATTGAGAATAAGACCAGGGAAATATATCACCAGATCTTGCAGTCTTCAAAAAATATCAATGAGGGGAATTTTACGAGGATCGGGACCGATGATCTGAGAACCATCTTTGAACTGTACGATCGCTCTTTCTTTGATAATTTTTTTACGACAAACTATCAGGGAAAAATATCTCTCTATTTATCGAAAAGGATGACCGGCGCCGGTGGGAAGACCATATACAGGAAAGATACAAAAACGTTTGAAATCGGGCTTTCCACAACGCTCATCTTCCAGTCTTTTCATGATGGCGATCGGGAAGTAAAAGTGAATGGAATTATCTGTCATGATCGGTTGGCGGCAGTTCAGCGCGTCTTTGAACATGAGATGATCCATCTATTGGAGTTTGCATTGTTTGAGAAATCGAGTTGCTCACGACCACAATTCAAGATGTTAAGTCATAACATTTTTAATCATTCCGATGTGACGCATCAACTAATTACCCAGAGAGAACGGGTACACAAAAAATATAATCTCCGTGTGGGAGACAGGGTGGAATTTAGATTGAACGGCCAGACCTATAATGGAGTATTAGCGCGAATAACCAAGCGTGCAACCGTCATGGTCAATAACCCAGGTGGGCCTATTATGGATTCCAGAGGCAATCGATATATCAAGTGGTATGTACCTATTCATTTTTTAGAAGTTGTTGCTTAAAGAATAGACTGCAATTCAATCAAGGGAATCCATAATTTGCTCTAACATCCGCTCCTGCTCCAACTCTTTCTTGCTTTTGCTTAGAATTGGATGGTCATATTCCCGGTAGCCACAGATGACGCACCGCTATCAGTGCTCACGAAAGTCCCAGTATAGGCCCACTGTATTGCCATCCGCCCCGGCGCCGCAGTGAGGGCAGACGATCGGACAGGTCTTTTAAAAATCCATGGATCCATAATCCATAAATATTGACAAATTTATGGAATTACATTAGAGTGAAACCATGATCAGACGCATATACAAACTTGAGGAGCTGATTAAATCCAATAAGGTATTGGTCATCTATGGGCCAAGGCGTGCGGGGAAGACCACCCTCTTAAACGAGTTTTTATCAGGCACACAACTAAAGTATAAGTTGGATTCCGGGGACAACATAAGGACTCAGGAACTGTTGGGCTCCCAGGATTTTAACCGGATACTTGAGTACGCATCAGGTTACGAACTGATAGTGATAGATGAGGCCCAGCAGATCCCAAATGTCGGTATGGGCTTAAAGATAATCGTTGATCAGATGCCGGGGATTATGGTTATTGCAACAGGGTCATCATCCTTTGACCTGGCAGGGGCTGTCGGGGAACCGTTAACCGGGAGAAAGACGACCGTTACTCTATATCCCATCTCCTACCTTGAACTTTCGTCAATGTATAACCGCTATGAATTGAAAGAAAGACTGGACGAGTTCCTTATCTTTGGTTCCTACCCGGAGGTCATTACATCTAAAAGTTCCAGAGAAAAAATTACTGTCCTCGAAGAGATCGTGAACTCATATTTATTAAAAGACATCCTTGCACTGGACAGGATAAAGGGTTCAAGAGTTTTACTTGAACTCTTAAAACTTATTGCCTTTCAGGTTGGGAGTACGGTCTCTCTGAATGAACTGGCTACACAGGTCAAGCTGGATGTAAAGACTGTTGGCCGTTATCTGGATATCTTTGAAAAGGCATTTGTCCTTAAACGCATTGGAGGATTCAGCAGAAACCTGCGAAAGGAGATCGTAAGCAAGGCAAAATATTACTTCCTTGACAACGGGATTAGGAATGCTGTTATCTCTCAGTTCAACTCCCTCGACAGCCGGAATGATACCGGTATACTCTGGGAGAACTTCATGGTAACTGAACGATTGAAAAAATGCGCCTATAAGGGTATTTCTAGCTCTTTTTACTTCTGGCGGACTTATGACGGACATGAAATTGATCTCGTAGAAGAGCGGGAAGGGAGACTCTTCGGCTATGAGTTCACGTGGTCAGGGGATAAAAAGGGGAAGATGCCCAGGGACTGGCTGAATACCTACAAAAATGCCGGGTTTATGGTAATCAATAAGGAAAATTTTCTGGACTTCATCCTGTAGACCCGACACTGGCACACTGTCCTACGAGCACTTATTAGATATATGGATGGTGGTCCCAACGGGATTCGAACCCGTGTTACCGGCGTGAGAGGCCAGCGTCCTGGGCCACTAGACGATGGGACCATTGGTGGACAACATTAGTGGATAATCATACCAAATCTTTACTGAAAATTGCAATAGATTTTACCTGAAAAACAAGAACCATACGAGCGCATAAGTTGGGATAAGGATTGGCAGAGAATATTTATAAACATATTCAAAAAAGCTCGGACACTCGACACCCGACTGTTCAGCAATCGATTTTACCATAAAGTTTGGCCCGTTGCCTATATAGGTATTTGCCCCGAAGAACACGGCACCGAGAGAAATGGCCTGGACATACTTCCAGGTATAGACAGTCAGTCCAGTTCCTATGGTTATTGTATAGCTCGGATCCAGGAACTTCGTCATATCGGCGTCGACCGATAGATTGGCAAGTCCAAAAGCCGCGCTGAGGAAATTCAGATAGGTCGGCGCATTATCCAGAACGCTCGAGAGTATTCCCGATCCCCAGTAGAACTGCCCATAGGTGTTTATGCCAAGTGCGGAGGCATTCTGTTCAAGGTAATCGAGTGCCGGGATCATCGTAGCGAATATCCCGGCAAAAAGTATGGCAACCTCTTTTATGGGAAGAAAATTAAATTCGTTTGCCTCAAGCGCCTCTCTGTTAGAACCCTTATAGGAGATCGCCGCCACAATAATCATAAGGGTTGCGACGATCAGCGTAATAAAGAGCTCCCCGTTCTCCCCCATCCTTTCTTCAAGGTGTTTAATAAATTCCGCCTTCTGGATCAAAACCAAGGCAAGTATGATGAAAAGGTATATGAAGTTATGCTTCCCCAGGATATCCATTTTCCCATATGCGGCGCCCTTCGAGATATGATCCTTTACTCTGGAATAACTTATCGAATCGATGATATAGAATATCGTCAGGACTATGACCGTTGTAAGCAGCCATATATGCCAGACCCTGGCGATAACCCAGAAGAACGGCACACCCTTGAGGTAGCCCAGGAACAGGGGTGGGTCTCCGATAGGGGTCAGGGCTCCACCGATGTTGCTCACGATAAAGATGAAGAATACGACCTGATAACCCTTCACCCTCTCTTTGTTAATCCTCAAAAAAGGTCTTATCAGGAGCATTGATGCGCCTGTGGTTCCGAGCAGATTTGCAACGATCGCACCGATAAAAAGGATGATCGTGTTTACAATCGGGGTCGATCTGTTGCTTACCTTGATGAATATCCCACCCGAGACTACAAAGAGTGAACCTATCAGGGCTATAAAGCTATAATACTCAACCCCGGTGTGTATGAGCTTGTGCAGGCCATAAGATGTTTCTCCCACCACATCGGCAAAGCCGTTTGATGCCCTTATATAAATGAGATAATAGGCTATTACAATTAAACCGAGTCCGAAAGAGACCAGGGGATATCTTTTTTCCCACCAGTGTCTGTTGATAAATGGCACAACCGCTATCGAACCGAGTAACAGGGCAAAGGGGATTACATTCAAGGCACTAAAATGCGACATCTGGTGCATTTCAAATTCAGCGGCCAGGGCAAGACCGGATTGAGAAATAACCATCAGGGCTGCAAATACTGCATGGATTGCCAACTTCACAGCTATCTCCTATTGCTTTTTCCGCCTCAGCAGGTTGCATATACTACCTGATAGTAATTTTGAAGTCAACCCTTTGTGTAAGCTTTTCCTAATATTGACGGGAAAATCCCTTCCTGCTAATATAGCCCCAGAAAAGCTAACGGATATTGTGGGGACACCATACTTAATTACACCGATTTCTGACTAAATATGTAATTAAGTATGGTGCCCCCCCTACCAAAAGGAGAAAATAATGTTACGGCGAATTTTAATCCCTCTTGACCCATCCCCTTACGCTGCTGCTGCTTTGGGGTATGGCTGTTTTCTTGCCAAACGACAGAATGCCGAAGTGACCGGTGTGGTCGTGCTGGATATTCCCGGAATCGAAAAATCTGTCGGTCCGGTACCCCTGGGCGGGATTTATTATGCCTCGATGCTGGAAAAATCCAAAGAAAAAAAGGCCCATAAACATATTCAAACATTACTGGGAAAGTTTAAGGAAAGATGTCAGAAAGAGGGCGTCATCCATCATGAGGCTGAGCTTCAGGGGTCTCCAAGCGGGCAGATTCTCCATGACTCGCTTTATTACGATCTCGTGGTGATGGGAATGCGTACGCACTTCCACTTTGAAACAGAGCCTAAACCCGGTGATTCTATAGAGCGGATATTAAGTCATGCGAGCACTCCTTTTCTGCTTGTACCGGAGCATTTTCAGCCCAAAGAAAAGATAAACGTCCTGATTGCCTTTAATGGAAGCCTGCCCGCCGTCCGCGTCCTGCAGGGGTTTATACATTTGTTCGGGACCTCTGCCTTTGAAACGGAAATTACTTTACTGATGTCCGAGTCAGATGCAAACCTTGCGAAGTTTCACTTAGACGGGGCATCCGCTTATCTCAAGGCCCATTCCTTCCGCAACGTAAAAATTGAACGGATCTCTCAGGACATTATTCAGGCCATGGAAGAAAAATATCTGCCTTGGGCGGATCTGGTAGTGCTTGGGGTTCATTCTAAAAAAGGGCTCCTTGATTTTATGATGGGGAGTCTGAGCAGGTATCTGACAAAAGTGGGGACTAAACCCCTCCTCTTTGGTCAATAAGGTTCAACCCCCCATCCTTCTTTTCAGTTCATCCAATTTTGCAAGGGCCTGAAGGGGAGTCAGGTTCATCAGATCCAGCCCCTTGATCTCCTCTAATACCGGGTGTGATTCATGCCCCTGGCCAAACAGGTCTATCTGGGGTGCAGGCCTCTTTTCATCCGCGGTGGTGTGCGCCAATTTGGGGATGCCTCTATCGTCCAGCTCTTCCTTTTCCAGATTGGCAAGCACCTCCTTTGCCCTGCTGATCACCTCAACCGGGAGTCCTGCAAGCCTCGCAACCTGGATCCCGTAGCTCTTGTCTGCCATGTCCGGCATAACCTTTCTTAAGAAGATCACCTCATCGTTCCACTCCCGGACGGCCATGTGGCAATTAAATATCCCCTCCGTGGTCAGTGCAAGTTCTGTCAGTTCATGGTAGTGGGTCGCAAAGAGGGTCTTTGCCTTTATATGCCGATGAATATACTCTGCCGATGCCCATGCGATACTGATGCCGTCAAAGGTACTGGTCCCGCGGCCTATCTCATCGAGCAGTATCAGACTTCGTGATGTGGCGTTCCGCAGGATATTCGCTGTCTCTTCCATCTCGACCATAAATGTGCTGCGCCCTTCAGCAATATTATCCGAGGCCCCGATGCGCGTGAAGATCCGGTCTACAATCCCGATGCAGGCCTCTTTCGCGGGGACAAAGCCCCCCATCTGGGCCATTAATACAATCAGGGCGACCTGCCGCATATAGGTTGATTTACCTGCCATATTGGGGCCTGTAAGGATCATGAGCTGATTTCCCCCGCAATCCATCTCTGTATCATTCGGAACGAACCTCTCCCCTAAATCGATCTGTTCAACAACCGGATGCCGGCCATCCCTGATGCTGATTCTAAGGCTATCGTCTACAACAGGCCTTGCATAGTGGTATCCATGGGCCACCTCTGCGAGTGTGGCGATGACATCGATCAGGGTAATCGCTTTTGCCCCCTGCTGTATCTTTTCTACTTCATCCGCTGCCCTCTCCCTTATCTCTTCAAAGAGCTGATACTCAAGTCCCTTGATCCTCTCCTCTGCCCCTAAGACCTTATCTTCATAATCCTTTAGTTCAGGGGTAATGAACCGCTCCGCATTCGCTAAGGTCTGTTTTCGGATATAATCCTGCGGGACATTCTTAAGATTTGTCTTGGTGACCTCGATGTAGTAGCCAAAGACCCTGTTGTAACGGATCTTCAGGGATTCTATCCCGGACCGCTGCTTTTCCTTTACCTCCAGTCTTGCTATCCACCCTTTCCCTTCCCGGCTTATCTCCCTTAGCTCATCGAGTTCCTTACTATAGCCATCCCTGATAATTCCACCCTCTGTGATGGAGAGAGGTGGTGAGTCAACGATAGACCTGGTGAGCAGTCCTCTCAGGGGATCAACGGTATCGATCCTGTCATTCGTATCCTTGTTAAGGGGGACTTCACATCCGGACAGTATCCCCTTTATCTCTGGCATAACCTCAAGGCACTGATTTAGGGACACAAGGTCCCGTGCACTGGCCGCCTTCAGGGAGATCCTGCTGATGATACGCTCCATATCATGCACATTCTTCAGGAGGTCTCTTAACCTGCATCTCAGGGTGTACTTATCCATGAATTCCTCAACGGCCTCCTGCCTTTTGACGATTTCTTCAAGGTTCATGAGGGGATGGAGTATCCAGAGCTTCAGCAGCCTTCCACCCATCGGTGTTACAGTCTTATCCAGGAGATGAAAGAGGGTCCCCTTCTTTGAACCCGTCTGGTCTGATTTGACCAGATCGAGGGTCTTCTGCGCCGTCTCGTCCAGTGCCATATACTGCCCGATCTGATAGGCCCTGATGCTATTGATATTTCGAAGCGATGTCTTCTGAGTCTCAGCCAGATAGCTGAGCAGGGCTCCGGCGGCATTGATAGACGGGCCCCTGAGATCGATCTTTGATAATTCTGGTACATCACT
>JAHFEQ010000004.1:56116-59199 GCA_023248395.1 Nitrospirota bacterium | reverse complement strand
AGAGGGAAGCCAGATACAATTCTTCCATGATACCCATTGGGATGAATTTTTACAGGTCTACTATCAGGAGGCGGGACTACTGTGAAGCTATTACGTATAAAACACGTATAAAACACACGTATAAAACAATACTTGACATCCATAAGGTTTCAGAATAAAGTTTGTTAGATTAAATATGATGATAACCATAGGCAAACATCCATCCCATCACATAAAGAATTCGGGCTTGCACTTCAGGTAAAATAAGATTTATACTTATGCAGGGAATAAACAGGGAAGATGTTCTCATCATATTTGTCATTCAAGGGATGTGATGAAAAATTTATGAGGAAGGGAGGGATACTAAAAGGATAATAAAGATTAAAAAATCTCTGGAATTATGTAAATAAAAAGGAGGAAAAGATGAAAGGTTTAATAAGGTGTTGTGCTTACGGGTTGGTACTCATGTTGATTGTTACGGGTTGCGCAAAGCAGCCGACCCAGGAGATGGGAGATGCCCAGAAGGCGATCGGGGATGCAAAGGCAGCAGGGAGTGAGAAATATCTGCCCGAGGATACAAAAAAGGCCGGGGATAGCTTGTCAGCGGCGCTGGATGAGATCAAGACCCAGGACAGTAAGTTTGCCCTCTTGAGGAATTATGGCAAGGCCAAGGAGATGCTGGCACAGGTAAAGGCGGAAGCGGAAAGGGTGCAGACGGATACTGCCGCAAAGAAGGAAGAGGCCAAGAAGAATGCCCTTGCGGGTCAGGGGGCGGCCAAGGCGGCTATTGATGAGGCCAGGGGTCTTCTGGAAAGGGCGCCCAAGGGGAAGGGGACGAAGGCAGATATCGAGGCCATGAAGGGGGATGTGAAAGGCCTTGAGGATAGTCTGCCGGAGCTCCAGCAGATGATCGGGAAGGAGGACTATCTGATGGCCATTGACAAGGCCACTGCCATCAAGGAGAAGGCAGATGGCGTATCCGGCCAGATCAAAGCGGCCCTGGAAAAGGTCAAGGCGAAGAAGGGTGGCAGGAAATAGTCTGCTAAATTCCAATAAAAAAAGATACCCCGGGAAGATCATCCTCCTGGGGTTTTTCTTATTTCTAATCCTGCCCGGATGCAGTGCCCCTCCCTTACCCATGGAAGTTGGACAGGCAGAATCGTTGAGTCATAATCTCTGGAAGGCCCGGGTTCCCCTCTATGCCCCTGAAGAATACAAGGCCTATGAGGCTGACTTAAGAAGGATAAAGGATGACCTGATAAAGGAGAAGACGCGCTTTATCTGGTTCAGGGACTATCAGTCTGTTGCAGCAAGATTGCAGTCCCTCTTAAAATATGGGGAGGGTATCCTCACAAGGGTTGAGGGGTTGAAGGAGTCAAAAAGGACAGAGATTACTGGCCAACTTACAGAGTTAGAAAGCCGGATAAGGGACCTGGACAGGTTGAGCCAAACCATCAATGAGGGAAGGCTGGTGAGAAGGAGTCTTATGAAGGCCGGCATGACAGTTCATGAGGCAGGTTTATTTTTAGGCAATGGTGATTTTGATCAGGCAGACAGCAGGTTAAGGACTGCCTCGGGTTATATAAAGGAGACAGAGGATGGCCTGTTCCCCATCCTCAACCGTTATTCAAATACGACGGTCATCGCAAGGTGGCGGCAGTGGGCCAATGAGGCAGTGGCTGAATCAAGAGAAAATGGCGGGATTGCCATTGTTGTGAGTAAGATGGATAGGAGTATGACCCTGTATAAGGCTGGCAAACCGTATAAGAGATATGGGGTTGGATTGGGCAGGAACGGGTTCCAGGACAAGCTTCATGGAGGGGATGGGGCTACACCGGAAGGTCGCTACAGGATTATCAGGAAATTGGACAGGAGTAAATACTACAAGGCGTTACTTTTAAATTATCCGAACGATGAGGATAAGAGGGAATTTATCAGGCTTAAGAAAAAGGGAATTATCCCCGGAAGGGCCAGTATCGGCGGGTTGATAGAGATTCATGGTAGCGGAAAGGACGGCATGACCTATGGTTGTGTCAGCCTTGATAATGAGGATATGGATGAGGTCTTTCGGATAGCAGCGCCGGGGACCCCGGTGGCCATCGTAGGGGCGACTAATCATAAGGCGATGTTTTAGAGAGGATAATAAATGAATCGTAAGAAGATAGCATTAATATCCATTAGTGGGGTAGTCATTGCCCTTCTATCCGTCGAGGGGGTTGCCTATTATTTAAACTGGCGAAGCTATTCCCATGACTCAGCGGCAGTAACGTCCTCTCCGGATGCCGATGGACTTCTTAAAAAGAACAGGGTGTTAAAGAAAAAGCTGGACAGTCTTCCACCCGATGGGAATTATATTGTTGTAGATACTGCCAGAAATCTCCTCCTCCTCAGGAACAGGGAGAAGACCATCCTTCAGGCGATTATATCCAGTGGAAGCGGCAACATCCTGAGGGACCCCAATGGGGAAAGACAGTGGGTCTTTGATACCCCGCGGGGGGAGTTTATGATCCAGAAGAAGATCGTGGACCCTAACTGGACAAAACCGGATTGGGCCTTTATTGAAGAAGGAGCGGACATACCGAAGAATTGGAAAAACAGGGTGGAGGAAGGTGTTCTGGGAGACTATGCCCTCGCCTTTGGAAATGGATATTTTATCCATGGGACCCTCTATACACGCCTCCTGGGCAGGAATGTAACCCATGGATGTATCCGGGTGAATGATAAAGACCTGGAAGGCATCTTCAAAAAAACCCGGATAGGGACGAAGCTATATATTTTTTAAATTGCAATAGATGAGGAGGAGGTCTGGTCTTCATTTCCGCTTTTTTAGTTTCATTACTCTTCTGGTGTTCTCCGGCCATTGCGGCCAACAATAGTGCAAGCGAGGATATGAGGATAGTGAAGGAGGAAAACCGTCTCCTTGAGGTCGAATTGAGGTTGGCCCCGAAGGGGATATCTTACATCGTTCTGGATGCCTTGAAGGAAAAGATGGTCCTCAAGAATCGGGGTATCCTCTTAAGAGAATTTAAAATAGTCAGGATAGGGTCCTGGGGTGGAAATGGATTGGCCATCGAACCGATCCCTCTCATAAAAAAGAGGGCCTT
>JAHFEQ010000004.1:24599-56016 GCA_023248395.1 Nitrospirota bacterium | reverse complement strand
GCCGTGAAAATTGGTCAGCTTCTCAAAAGCAAGAAACAGATCTTCTCCTTTGAATTTTTCCCGCCTAAGACAGATGATGGGGAGAAAAAGCTCTTTGAGACAATAGAGAATCTGCGGGAGCTGGGACCGTCCTTTGTGTCAGTGACCTACGGGGCATGCGGAACGACACGGGATAAGACCGTGGGGTGGGTTACCCGTATCAAGAAAGAGCTAAATATTGAGGCTATGGCCCATCTTACCTGTGTGGGGACTTCCTTTGAGAATCTGAAAAATATCCTGGACAGGCTAAGAGATATCGGGATTGAGAATATTCTGGCCTTAAGAGGGGATAAACCGCAGCAAGGCGATGCGAATAACCCTTATCCCCAGTGTTTCCAGTATGCCAATGGGTTGATACAATTCATCCACGATCACTATGATTTCTCTATAGGGGCTGCGGCCTTTCCTGAAGGTCACTTAGAGAGTCTATCGATAGAACAGGATACCCGCGTTATGAAAATGAAGGCCGTTGCAGGCGCGGAGTTCTTTATAACCCAGATCTTTTTCGATAACCGGCAGTATTTTAATCTGCTTGACCGGGCGGCACAGGCACGGGTTGACAGGCCTGTCATACCCGGGATCATGCCGATCACCAGCGCTGATCAGATAGAGCGCTTTACGTCTCTATGTGGTGCGACCATTCCAGAGGATCTGAGGAGCAGGCTCCAGGAAGTAAGGGATGATGCGGATGCGGTCATGGAATTGGGGATTGACTATGCCACAAGACAGTGCCAGGAGCTCCTGTTAAAGGGCGCTCCAGGTATCCATTTCTATACTCTCAATCGCTCCTCAGCCACCCGGACGATACTTAAATATCTAAGGACATAGCCGGGAGAGGGGACAGATTTTAAATCTGTCCCCCCATTGAAAAAAGGTGCTTCGTGAAGGCCAGTATAAAAGAGATAGAGGGACTTTACAAAAGACTCCTTCATGTTGAGCAGGATAGCCGGCTTTACAAGATCGACAGTAAGGTCAGATCCGAGATCTACACAAAGATTATAAAGGGCGTGGAAGGGCTGCGTGATGAGCAGGAGTCTCACCCATCGTGGTCTAAGGACTACTGGGATATCGAGAGAGAGATCAGGATGCTTCTCCTGAAAGAGATCCAGATCATCATCGATGATTATATCGTCACCCGGGGGGCCGGTCATCTTGCCCGCTGGGAGACTATGTATGGGGATATTGGACACTATAAGAAGATATTCTATAACCTCCGTATGGACACCGCCTATGACAAGGGAAAGAAGACGGCCCAGGGGATGAAGTTTGTGAAGGGGAGGTGGAAGAAGGTTGAGTTTATAAAGCTTGGGTGATTATGATCTTTTTTATTATGATATCCTTTCTGGGTGGTATCGCCATCCTGCTTTATGGCATAAGACTCGCTGGTGAAGGCCTTCAGAAGTCGGCAGGAGGCCGTCTTCGTGCCATCCTGACCTCATTAACGAAAAACAGATACCTCGGTATAGGTGTCGGCGCAGTCATTACGGCTATCCTGCAGAGCAGCAGCGCGACGACAGTTATGCTCGTCGGTTTTGTCAGTTCAGGGCTGATGACATTGAACCAGACCATCGGGGTCATCCTCGGTGCGGATATCGGGACTACGGTTACAGTACAACTCCTCGCCTTCAGGATATACGATGTAGCCATCCTCTTTATAGCCATCGGGATTGCCCTGATGTTCCTTGGGAAAAGGGCCATTGTCCGTGACATCGGTCAGGGGATATTGGGTTTTGCCTTTATCTTTTTTGCGATCAAGATCATGTCTGACAGTATGCTCCCCTTAAGGGAGAGTGAGTCTCTGAAAGCCATTCTCCTCTCTGTGAGGGAAAACCCTCTTCTGGGGGTTCTTATCTCCGCACTAATCACCGGCCTGATACACAGCAGCGCGGCTGTGATAGGGATGGCCCTTGCCCTTTCCCTTCAGAACCTGATGACCTTAGACGTGGCCATACCGATTATCCTGGGGGCAAACATCGGGACGTGTGCCGCGGCCATCATCACAAGCATTGGGGCAAATGTAGAGGCAAGACAGGTGGCCGCTGCCCACATCCTGTTTAAAGTCCTGGGTGTGTCCCTGTTCTATCCCTTTATGGGATTCTTTAAAGGACTGATCGAATATACGGCATCCGATATACCGCGGCAGATCGCCAATGCCCATACGCTCTTTAATGTGGCTATTGCCATCATGTTTCTCCCCTTTGCTGACCCCCTGGCCAGCCTCATCAGAAAGATTATCCCTGAACGTGAGGGAGAGGAGAGGTTTGCTCCCAAATACCTCGATCCCCACGTATTGACCACCCCCTCTCTTGCCCTGGGTCAGGCGACGCAGGAGGCCCTGAGGATGTCGGATATCGTCCAGTGGATGCTTAAGGAGAGCATCCTTGTCTTCAGGACTAATGACAGAGATTTGCTGTACAGGATTGAGCAGAGGGATGATGAGGTTGACCTCCTTGACAGGGAGATAAAACTCTATCTGACGAAGATTGCACAGTCTACCTTAACCCCTTCTGAGTCAAAGAAAGAGTTTGAATTAATCGCCTTTACGGGCAATATGGAAAATATAGGGGATATTATTGATAAAAATCTTATGGAGCTTGCCAAGAAGAAGATCACGACCGGCGTCTCCTTTTCTGAAGAGGGTCTGAAGGAGATCATAGAGTTTCATCAGAAGGTATTGGAGAATTTTGATATAGCCGTTTCAGCCTTCGCAAGCAGGAATAAGGACCTGGCGCAGAAGATGTTGAGGCACAAGGCGCGATTGGGGGAGCTGGAGAAAGAGTTAAGGCAGGCCCATATCAACAGGCTGCACCTGGGACTGCAAGAGGCGATTGACACGAGCGCCATCCACCTGGATGTCTTGAGCAATCTAAAGCGGATCAATTCACATATTGTGAACATCTCCTACCCGATATTGGAAGAAAACGGAGAGTAGCCCCTGTCGTATATCTTACTTGACTTTTAATACCCGAATAGCTTATTGTATCTGAGACAACGGGTGTTCAAATTCTACGATATATGACCCTGGCATAGCGCGAGTACAATCTTCGATATGTTCAGTTATGCATTGCTCTTAATAGGGGTAGCGGCCTTTGTATTAAACTTCCCCTTTGGAATACTCCGTTCAAGGACCCGGAAGTATTCACTGGCGTGGTGGTCATGTATCCACCTTCCAATTTTGCCTCTGATATTTATAAGGATCATAGAAGGTCTTACGTATAAGGTGATCCCTTATACCCTCGGCATATCCATCTTGGGACAGCTTCTGGGAGTCAGGTTAGGGAGATGGTGGTTTAGTTCTTGACAACTTGCCTGAAGTTTCTTAAACTCTTATAGTTTTATACATTTTATAATTTATAATGGTGAAAAGTGTTTGAAAGTCTGACATCCAAATTAGATGCTGTCCTGAAGAAGTTTAAAGGGAGAGGTCTGTTAACGGAAAAGGACCTGGAAGAAGGGCTTAGAGAGGTCCGTCTGGCCCTTCTGGAGGCGGATGTCAACTTCAAGGTGGTGAAGTCCTTTATTGAAAGGGTTAAAGGCAGGGCAATGGGCCGGGAGGTTATGGAGAGCCTGTCTCCGGGCCAGCAGGTCGTAAAGATTGTCTATGAAGAGTTATGCGCGGTTATGGGGGAGGGGAGCAAGGGGTTACAGCTCTCCCCGAATCTGCCTACAGTCATTATGCTGGTGGGGCTTCAGGGTTCCGGAAAGACGACTACGGCAGGAAAAGTTGCGAGGATGTTTAAGCAGGATGGAAGAAAGGCCCTGCTGGTGGCGGCAGACATCAGGAGGCCTGCTGCTGTTAAACAGCTTGAAGTCCTGGGGGAGGGTCTCAAGGTGCCGGTCTATACACCGGATACTGGAAAGGATGCCGTGGCCGTATGTACCGGGGGGGTTGAATATGGAAAGAAGTATGGCCATGATGTGGTTATTATTGACACGGCCGGGAGGCTGCATATTGATGATGAGCTGATGAAGGAGCTGATATGTATCAAGGACAAGGTCAGTCCTAACGAGGTGCTCCTGGTGGTTGACGCCATGACGGGTCAGGATGCCGTGAATATCGCGACACACTTTAATGAATCTCTCGACATTACCGGAGTGATACTGACAAAGCTGGACGGCGATGCCAGAGGCGGGGCTGTCCTCTCGATCAGGCATGTCACAGGCAAACCCATCAGACTTTTGGGCATGGGTGAGAAACTGGACCAGTTAGAACCGTTTTACCCTGATCGCATGGCCTCAAGGATTTTGGGTATGGGTGACGTTCTTTCCCTGATAGAGAAGGCAGAGCGTGCCTATTCCCTTGAGGATGTTAAAGACATAAAGGATAAATTCAGGGGGGATAGTTTTACCCTTGAAGATTTCAGGTCGCAGATGAAGCAACTCAAAAGACTTGGTTCTCTTACAGAGCTTGTACAGATGATACCAGGCGGCCGGAAGATCCTTCAGGGCATTGGGGGGGAGTTGCCCGAGGATGGGTTGAAACATGTTGAGGCCATCATCAATTCGATGACTGTCAAAGAAAGGTTAGACCATACGATCATCAATGGAAGCCGGCGAAAACGTATCGCCGCCGGCAGCGGTACCCGTGTTGAAGAGGTTAACAGACTGCTCAAGCAGTTTTTACAGGCGAGGAAGATGCTAAAAGGCCTTTCAGGCGGAAAAGGGAAATTTGCCATGATGCAAAAGGCGAGGAGGCTCTTTTCATAGATGGTTGACCTGGATAATCTCATATTAAAAGACATCTTTAATTTCACATCAGATGGAATCTTTATTCTGGATAAGGAGTGGAGGATCGTGGCGATGAACTATGCCGCAGAGACGATTTCAGGATGGGAGAAGTCTGAAGTGGAGTCGAAGAGGCTTTGCACGGAACTCTTTTTATGCTTTGACAGGGATGGCAATCAGTTGTGTGAAAATGCCTGCCCGAAGCAGGCCGTGATGCCTGAGAATGGCACCCTGGATCCGTTAGAAATTAAGGTCATGAAGAAATCAGGACAGTCAGTGATCCTCCCTGGTTTATGTGTATTAATGCCTGCTAAAAAGGGAGAGTCTCCCTATTCAGCGATATTGATTAAAGATGAAGTTGAGAAACAGTTATTAGAGGAAAGACTTTTAGCAGGGGAGAGGCTGGATCCGCTCACCCATCTTTATCACCGGCAGTATTTTGATGAGCTCTACAATATAGAGGCTAAAAGGGCCCAAAGGCACGGCGGGACAGTGGCGCTTCTCATGATCGATGTGGAAAGACTTCGGGATATAAACATCAAGTTGGGGAGCAGGATAGGGGATGAGATATTAAGGGGGCTTGGGAAGGTTGTTAAAGATACGGTACGGGATGTCGATGTGGCGGCCCGTTATGGGGATGATGAATATATTGTATTACTCTATGGCGTTGATGAGATTAAGGCGCAGAGATTTGTCCAGAGGCTTAGAGAGAACATTCAGAAGTGGAATCAGGCCAGGAAATTCCCGGTGGAGGTCGGGATTAACATGGCCTCTGTAGTTTCAGACAGGGATTTTGAGGCGTTACCCGGGAGGATCAAGGGGATTATAAATGAACACAAGGGGATACCCTTATAAAAAGGAGGTGAGGTAGTGGCTACAACAATACGTCTTACGCGAATGGGCAGGAAAAAAAGTCCTTTCTACAGGGTGGTGGTGGCAGATTCCCGCATGCCGAGGGATGGGAGGTTCCTTGATATCCTTGGAACATACGACCCCCTCATAGAGCCGCCTGCGATTAAGATCAACGAAGGAAAGGCATTATACTGGATAACAAAAGGGGCGCAAGTCTCGGATACAGTAAGACAGCTTCTGAAGAAAAGTGGGATTATTAATAAATTAGACGAGGCCCGGAAAGCTTCCTCAGGGTAGGATTCGTTTTATAAAGACTCTACTGTCAATTAACATTAAATGGAGGTGGTTGCGATGAAAGAACTAATTGAGTATATGGCGAAGGCCCTTGTCGATAGTCCATCTGAGGTTAGTGTGGCTGAGGTAGAGGGTGAAAGGACAACGGTCCTGGAACTGAGGGTCGCAAAGGAGGATCTCGGTAAGGTCATAGGCAAGCAGGGCAAGACAGCGAGGGCTATGAGAACGATCCTTAGTGCCGCAGGGACAAAGTTGGGCAAAAGATGTGTGCTGGAGATCCTGGAATAGATCAGGTAGCAGGTAGCCGTGAGCAGGCAGCAGGTGGAGACTTTGTTTCCATAGGATATATCGTAAAAACGTGCGGGATAAAAGGGGATGTAAAGGTTGTCCCCCTTACGGATATACCGGATCGTTACACCACCCTGAAAAAGGTCTGTATACACACAACTTCCGGAGAAAAGCGCGAGTACTGTATCAGGGATGTGCGGGAGGTAAAGGGGGGCTTGAGGTTATCCTTTACTCCAGCCCTATCAGTCTCTGAGGCAGAGGAGATTGTAGGGGGATATATAATAGCCCCTGAGGGTGACGTACCGGGGTTAGGGAAAGATTGCTATTATCACTTTGAGATCATCGGGATGGAGGTGTCTACAGAGGATGGCAGATACCTCGGTAAGATTGCGGATATCCTCTCCACCGGGGGGAATGATGTATACATCGTGAGAGACAGGGATCAGGAATATTTGATCCCTGCCATCCATGACGTGGTTAAGGAGGTGGATACGAAGGCCAAACGGATGGTTATTACCCTGATCGAAGGGTTGATATAAAGAGGCTATGCGTTGTGATGTTCTGACCCTCTTCCCTCAAATGATATCTTCAGTACTGGATGAGAGTATCCTGAAGAGGGCGAGGGATAAGGGATTGTTAGATGTCAGGGTGATGAATATACGGGATTTTACCCTGAATAAGCACCATACGGCGGATGATTATCCCTACGGTGGCGGCGCCGGGATGGTTTTAAAGGTAGAGCCCATATTAAGGGCGGTTGATTTTATCAGAGAAGAGGAGAAAGAGCTGCGTATTATCCTTTTATCCCCGCAGGGGAGACGTTATAATCAGACAGTCGCTTATGAGTTAAGCCGGGAGGAGCGAAGGGTCGTATTTTTATGCGGACATTACGAAGGGATAGATGAGCGTGTAAAGACCCATCTTTCCCCTGAAGAGATCTCGATAGGGGATTATGTGCTTACAGGTGGAGAGCTTGCGGCACTGGTGGTCATAGATTCTGTTGTCAGGCTGATACCGGGTGTTGTCGGAGACAGGTCATCCGTAGAAGAGGAATCGTTTAACGGTATTCTGGATTATCCCCACTACACCAGGCCGTTTGAGTTCAGGGGGATGGAGGTTCCTTCGGTGCTGCTCTCCGGCGATCATGAAAAGATAAGACTATGGAGGAGAAGGCAGGCACTGTTAAATACATTGGAAAAGAGACCGGATCTTTTATCACTCGCTATTCTCTCAGATGAAGATAGATCTATATTAGAAAAGATTAAAGAGGAGGAATCACTATGAATACCATAGAACGAATTGAAAAACAGATGATACAAAAAAGTATCCCATCTTTTAGTATAGGGGATACCGTGCAGGTTTCTGTTAAGGTCATTGAAGGGGACAGGGAGCGTGCACAGGTATTTGAAGGTCACGTCATTGCAAGGAGAGGACGCAATACCAGAGAAACCATTACAGTAAGAAAGATCTCATACGGAGTCGGGGTCGAGCGCATTTTCCCCATTTATTCTCCCTTTGTCCAGGATATCAAGGTGATCAGGCAAGGCCGCGTCCGTCGCGCAAAACTATACTATTTAAGAGAGAAAAAGGGACGCAACATGCGCATAGAGGAAAAAGAGACTATGATGAAAGGGGCCGGGGCGGCTGAGACGAAGACGAGTACAACAGGCGAGGGATAAGGTGTGTCAGCCCCCGATCTCTCCTTCGAGTATGAGGCATACAGGCAAGGCTACAGGTATATTGCAGGGATTGATGAGGCAGGCAGGGGATGCCTTGCAGGACCGGTCGTTGCAGCCGCAGTTATCTTGCCTGTAGGGCTGATGATCGATGGCGTCAATGATTCCAAGAAACTAACGCCTGCAAGACGGGAAATTCTTTATAAGTCAATAAACCAGTATGCAGTGACTACAGGGATAGGTATTGTTGGAAATGAAGAGATCGATAGAATAAACATCTTAAGGGCAACTATCAGGGCCATGGAAATGGCCATCAAGGATTTAAAGATTTCCCCTGACTATCTGTTGATTGATGCCGTATCGCTCCCCTCCCCCCTGGTCCCCCAACGGTCTATTATAAAAGGTGATATGCTGAGTGTTTCGATCGCATCCGCATCTATTATAGCTAAAGTGACAAGAGACCGGTTAATGATTCAGCAGCACTCTTTGTTTCCACAGTATAATTTTCCTGCTCACAAGGGTTATGGAACCAGAGATCATGTCAACCGGCTCAGACTTCATGGCCCCTCTGTCATTCACAGGAGGAGCTTTTTAAAGAGGATACTCGGTGATGGAGAGGCGCAGTACGCGGAGTAAAGGAAGACAGGGGGAGGAAATTGCTGTAGAATATTTAAAGAATAATGGATATAGAATAGTTGAGAAAAACTATAGAAATTGTTTTGGCGAGATTGATGTCGTTGCTCAGGAGGGTGCAACGGTAGTCTTTGTTGAGGTGAAGACAAAGAATACGCCCTGCTATGACCATCCTGCGGCGGCCGTAGATTTAAGAAAGCAGCAGCGACTATGTAAAGTGGCCGCAACGTACATCATCAGAAAGCGATTAACCCATCACCCTGTTCGTTTCGATGTGGTATCTATCTATGGGGAAAAGATCGAAGTCATCAAGAATGCCTTTGAGCTTCAGGAAGAATTTCTATGGTAACAGGTCTTAATAGCGAGGTTGAACATATCGGGAAGACATACCATGTCCAGACAGAGGATGGAGGTCTTCACAACCCCATCATTCTTACCCGCATCTTTTGCGGAGGGGTTATTGTCTCTTCAAGAAAGACAAGCTATGTCTATTTGCTGGACAGAGAAGATCTAAAGGGGGTTGTAGAGCAACTGATGAGAGAGCAGCATCAGGAAATGATACAGGAGGTGTATAGAAGTTAGAGGTAAGAGGTGATACAGTTTAACAACATCACAAAGATATACAACGGGGTTCCTGTCATCAGGGACTTCACCGCTCGTATCGATAAAGGTGAATTTGTTTTTATCAGCGGACCCAGTGGTTCGGGCAAGAGCACGCTGCTTAAACTTCTTTTCTGCAGTGAAAGGCCTGATAACGGCCAGATCCTGTTTCAGGATGAAGACCTTTCCGCGATCCGCAGATCGCGAATCCCCTATATCAGACGGACCATAGGATTCGTATTTCAGGATTCCATGCTCCTTACTTACAGGACTGTGTTTGAAAATATCGCACTTGCATTAAGGGTCACAGGATTTCCCAAAGGGGAGATGGATCATCGGGTTCAGGAGACCTTAAGATTGGTAGGAATGGGAGATAAGGTATACACACTCCCCTCAGCCCTTTCGGGAGGTGAACAGCAGAAGGTAGCTATTGCAAGGGCAATCGTCAATGATCCGTTAGTTTTAGTGGCGGATGAACCTGCGGGTAATCTGGATATTGACAGTGCCTGGGAGGTTTTTCAGATCCTCGAAAAGATCAACAGGACGGGTACGACCATTGTTATCGCCACCCATAATTATGAACTTGTACGGAGGATGCAAAAGCGGGTTATATCGATAAAAAATTAAAAATTTTTTATTTTGAGTGAACGATGATTTTGATTGAAAATATAAAAGAGGCCTTTTCCCAGATCGTATCTAATAGATACACGACTGCGGCTGCGGTTGGGATCATATCCGTTATCCTGATGGTCTTTGGCATGTTCCTTCTTGCTATCTATAATCTCAATCTGTTAGCGGAGACCTTAAAGAGTGATATGCAGGTCATTACTTATTTTGACAAAAATATTTCGATTGACAGGTTACAGGGCATAAAAGAGGAGATCAGCAGATTTGGAGAGGTTGAAAATATTACCTATATCTCGAAGGAGCATGCCCTGGATATGCTTGCGCGGGATAGGGTGAGTATACGGGATATGGTGAAGGAGTTAAAGGAGAATCCCCTCCCTGATTCTTTTAAAATCAGCCTGGTAGACATCGCCAGGACCCCTGCAGGTATCAATGCCCTGGTCCAAAGGTTAAAAGGGATAAAGGAGATCAGTGATATAGACTATGGAGAGGAGTGGGTCGAGAAGCTTGATGTCCTGATAACGACGGTGAAGGTCATAGGAGTCGTTGTTGGGGGTATCATGATTTTAGTTGTCCTTTTTATAGTCTCCAATACGATAAAATTTACCCTTTTGACAAGGCGTGAAGAGATCGGGATTATGAAATTTGTAGGGGCTACGAATCTGTTTATAAAAGTCCCTTTTATCATAGAAGGCGGATTTTTAGGCCTGATCAGCGCCATAGGCTCCATTATCATGCTCTTCTTTACTTATAGACTTATCTTATATAAGATACCGGTTACGGCTTATGTATGGCTTGGAGGCATAGAGTTCACCTTTATCCCCTGGGAGGCAATAGCCCTTCTCATTGGCACAAGTGTCTTACTGGGATGTTTTGGAAGCTGGGTTTCCGTCGGCAGATATTTGGGGGTAGCTATAATTTTATTTTTATGCTTAAATATTAATAATATTTCATTTGCAAAAAGTAATGATATCGGGGGGATTGAAGGTAAGAGCATAGAAAAGGAGATAGAAGAGGGTCAGAAAAGATTACAGGATATAGACAAGCAGATCAAGGAGAAGAAGAAGGCTTCAAAGAAGGCAGCTGTCGAGGAAAAGAAGGTGAAACAGACAATAGAAGTAAAAGAAAAGGATCTGAGCAGTAAAAAAAGAAACCTTAAAGAGGTTAACATACATATCTCCTCAAAAGAAGAAGAGATAAGTAAAGTGCAGGGGGATATTGAGGTAATCACCTTTGACATCACCTCGAAAAAGAGAAAAATGGAAGATTTCCTGAGATATGTTTACAGATCCCATGTTAGCAGAAAAAGAGGGCTTGCAGAGATATTCCTTGCATCAACGGATTACCATGATTTTATCATGCGGTCTAAATATGAGGACAGATTGGTGGGTGAAGCAAATCGTACGATAAAGGACCTTGGTAAAGAAGTCGATGGATTAGAGGGGCAGCTCTTATTGCTGAACAGGAAACATCATACCTTATTGACAGGAAAGGATCAATTAATCAAAGATAAGGCGATGATCGAGAAGGATGTCAGGGCAAACCGTGTCAGGCTTGTCAGTATACAGGAGAAGAAGGCCGGGTATGAAGAGGAGTTGAAGAGGCTTGCAGATGCCTCTGCAGCCCTTAAGGATTTGATAGTCTCTTATGAGAAAAGGCGGAGTCAGCTTGCCTCAGTAGATACCGGGTTTGGAAGAGAGAAGGGCAGACTGATGTGGCCACTGACGGGAGAGGTCGTTTCAAGGTTTGGCAGACAGAAACATCCGGAGTTTGATGCCTATATTTATAAAAAGGGGATTGAGATAGCCTCAAATAAGGATAGAGATGTGAAGGCTGTTTATAATGGGGTAGTAGCCTATGCAGACGGGTTAAGGGGTTATGGACTATTAATCATTATAGATCATGGCAATAGCTATTATTCTGTCTATGCCCATGCATCGAGACTTCTGGTCTCAAAAGGGAGTAAGGTAAAAGAAGGGCAGGTGATTGCTGCAGCAGGGGATGACAGTGGGAATCTCTCAGACAGAGGGGATATTTACTTTGAAATTCGCTACAATGGTCAGCCTGTTGATCCGCTGGCATGGCTTGGTAGTAGGTAGGGGGTAGTCGCAGGCTTTAGCCTGCGTTCTAAGTGGAAATAAAATATTAATATAAATTTTGGAGGAAGTATAGCATGTATACCAAAAAGAGCAGCTGGAAGAAAGGGGTAGCGGTATTAACGCTCGTTATCATCGCTGGAGCATGGATTGTCTTGGGCAGGGGGTTTGGAACCCCTGTATTGGGAGGGGAGAGCTATGAAGATCTTAGAGTATTTGCAGAGGCCCTCTCCCTCGTGCAAAAAAATTACGTAGAGGAGACAAAGACCAAGGATCTTGTCTATGGCGCTATCAAGGGGATGCTGTCAGAACTCGATCCGCATACAAACTTTATGCCGCCAACTGCATATAAAGAGATGCAGGTGGATACGAAGGGGGAGTTTGGCGGATTGGGTATCCAGATCGGCATGAAGGACAAAAAGCTTGTGGTTATTGCCCCGATCGAAGACACCCCGGCCTGGAATGCCGGGATTAAGGCAGGGGACCATATCTTTAAAATAGATAATGAACCCACGAGAGATCTTGCATTAGAGAAGGCTGTGGAAAAGATGAGGGGTCCCAAAGGCACAAAGGTCTTTCTTACGATATTGAGAGAGGGTGAAAAGGATCCTCTGGAATTTACCATCGTCAGAGATATTATTAAGATTAAGAGTGTGAAACATAAGATGATGGAGGATAATATAGGCTATATTCGTCTGACCCAATTTCAGGAGCGGACAGCTGAAGACATGAAGGAGGCATTAAAAGACCTGGAAAAGCAGGAGATGAAGTCCCTTGTATTGGATATGCGGAATAATCCCGGGGGGTTACTGAAGGTGTCCGTTCAGGTCGCTGAGCTCTTCATCAAAGGGGGTAAGCTGGTCGTTTCTGTAAAAGGAAGGGAGGGGGATAAGGAGGAATATTTATCCGCATCGGCGGACGCAAGAGAAGACTATCCAATCGTAGCCCTTGTTAATGAGGGGAGTGCCAGCGCCTCAGAGATTGTGGCTGGAGCGCTTCAAGACTGGGAGAGGGCAGTCGTCCTCGGCACCCAGACCTTTGGGAAGGGATCTGTGCAGACCGTGTTCTCCCTCAGTGATGGTTCAGGGATGCGGCTTACGACAGCCAAATACTACACACCCAAAGGGGTATCAATACAAAACACGGGTATTACGCCGAACATTACTGTAAAACCTATCAAAAAGGGAGAGGAAAAAGAGAGTAAGTTTATCAGAGAAAGGGATCTTAAAAAACATCTGGAGAATGAGTCAATCCCTACGGAAGAGGAGATGCAAAAAGAGGGTTCGAAAGAGGGAGATCAGGAGGTGTCTCCTTCCCCTGTGGCATCCGCAGAAGAGCAGGATATCCAGTTAGAAAGGGCCGTTGATCTCCTGAAGGGATGGCAAATCTTTAAGGGTATTGGACCGGCTAAGGATAAGGCATGAATCTGCCTGTCGTTCATTAATAAGAGAGGAGGATATTTTAATGGGAGATGTAAAGGCAGTTACGAAGGAGTCATGGGACGCGGAGGTCTTGAAGGTAACGGGATTGGTGATGGTCGACTTTTGGGCAGAATGGTGCGGTCCATGCCGCCTGGTTTCACCTATTGTTGACGAGTTGGCAAGGGAATATAGCGGAAGGGTCAGGATTATGAAACTGAACACGGATGAGAATCCTGAGGTAGCCGGCCGTTATCAGATTATGGGCATCCCCACATTGATGTTCTTCAAAGATGGGAAGGTTGCTGATAAGCTCGTAGGCGCTTTATCCAAGGTCCAGTATAAGGAGAAGATAGAGAACTTGCTGAAGGGATAACAGGTGCTGAGGGGACTAAGGGTAAAAGACTTTGCCATTATCAATGAGATGAACCTTGAATTCCGGGAGGGATTTACTGTCTTTACCGGAGAGACAGGGGCCGGCAAGTCTATCTTAGTCGATGCCATAGGCCTTATCATTGGTGGAAGAGCAGCAACGGATGTTGTGAGAGACGGAAGCGATGAGGCGGTTATAGAGGCCATATTTGAAGATATAAAAGATGATGGTTTACTTGAGAAGATAGGCAGGTATGGAATAGATCCTGGGGGCGATGAGGTTCTGATCAGGAGAAACATCTCTGCGAATGGAAAGAACCGGATATATATCAATGGCACCCTGTCCACCCTTTCGATGCTGGAAGATATATGCAGTGGATTCGTCGATATCCATGGTCAGCATGAGCATCAGAACCTCCTGAAAAAAGAGATGCACATCGGGTATCTCGATGCCTATGGAAGACTCTCAAATCTTAAAAACAGGGTAAGAGAGAAGTATCACTATCTTCATCAGTTAAGGGGCCGTTTGAACAGACTTGAGGAAGATTCTAAAGCAAAGAGGGACAAAGAAGAGCTATCCCGGTATCAGTTGACAGAGATAAAGGGGGCAGGGCTCAAAGCAGGCGAAGACAGAGAGCTTGCCTTAGAGAGAGAGATTATGAGTCACTCGAAGAGGCTTTCTGCGCTGAGCGATGAGGCCTATTGTCTGATCTACGGGAACGATGGAGCGATACTGTCAGAGCTCAGTAAATTAGAGGGAAATCTTACCGAGATCTCTGAGATCGACCCAAAGATGAATGACACAGCAGAGTTGGTCAGCTCCTCTAAGGTGAATCTAAGGGAGGCATCTGACCGAATACGCAGGTTCAGAGATGAGATAAGGTATGATCCGGCAAGATTGGAAGAGATTGAGGAGCGTCTCCATCTTATAGAGAAGTTAAAGAAGAAATATGGCCCGACTATTGAAGATATCCTTGCCTGCCAATTAAAGGTAGAGAAGGAATTGGCAGACAGGGAACACTCAGATCAGGATATAAAAGCCCTTCAGAAAGAGATAGACCGTATTTTAACAGAGATAGAGACAGAGGCCAGTGAGCTCTCGAAGTTGAGAGAAAATGCCTCCGGAGAACTTGAGAGAGAGGTCATGCAAGAGCTCTCTCTCTTACAGATGGAGAATACTAAATTTGTGGTCAGCATTGACAGGGTCCCCCTTTCGCAGAATGGATTCGATTCTGTAGAATTCCTGATAGCCAATGTAAATGAGGAACCAAGGGCATTGGCCAGGGTCGCATCAGGCGGGGAGTTGTCGAGGCTGATGCTGGCCATAAAAAGCCGGTTGTCTTCAGTCGACAGTGTCGGGACCATGATATTTGATGAGGTTGATGCCGGAATTGGCGGCAGAGTGGCGGAAGAGGTCGGCAGGAGACTGAAGTCCCTGGCAAGGGATCATCAGGTGTGTTGTGTAACCCACCTGCCGCAGATCGCCGCCATGGCGGATACCCACTATTGTGTTGAAAAGATCCTGGTTGATAAGCGGGTGGCAACAAGGATAAAAAGACTGGATGACCAGGGGCGTGTGGAAGAGATCAGCAGAATGCTCGGCGGGAAAGATAAAACGAAGACCGCGTTAAAGTATGCGGAGGAGATGGTAAGATTGGGAAGTAGGTAGTAAGAAAGAACGCTATGATTGCAACCCGTAAGAAGGAGATACGGCGTGAAGTCCTGAAGAAGAGGGATAACCTTTCCTTAAAGGAGAGGCTTGAACGCAGCGGACAGATATGCGACAACCTGATGAACCTTGCAGAGTTTCAACAGGCCAGGGTTGTGCACTTTTTCCTGACGACAAAGAGTGAGGTCATGACAGAGGAGGCGATAAGGAGGGCACAGTCCCTCGGTAAAGAGGTCGTGGTGCCGGTGATAGACAAGGGAGAAAGGCGCATCTGCTTATCGAAATTAGAGGATTATGATCAGGAGCTGACGATGATGCCGCATGGCATCCCTGAACCTAAGCCTGAATACAACCGGTGTGTTCCCCTGAGTTATGTGGATCTGATGATACTGCCGGGAGTTGCCTTTGATATCCAGGGACACAGGCTTGGTTATGGGGCAGGATACTATGACAGAATGTTCAGAGACGAAGTGGAGCGCCCCCTGTTAGTGGCCCTGGCCTTTGAGGTACAGATTGTGGACGATATCCCTGTTGGAGATCACGATGTCAGGGTGGACAAGATTATTACAGAGAAACGGATTGTAGAGTGCGAGTAGCCGCAGGCTTTAGCCTGCGGGTTTACCCTGTGTACTCCCTCTCTCCTTGGGGGAGAGGGGCGGGGTGAGAGGGAAGAGGCCGCAATGTCAGCTCAGATCATGGACGGCAAGGCCGTTGCAAAGAGTATACGCGAGGGGTTAAAGGAGGAGGTCGACAGGTTAAAAAAAGAGGATATATACCCCGGCCTTGCTGTGGTGCTGGTAGGTGATAATCCGGCATCGATGATCTATGTTAAGAATAAAGGGGAGGCGTGCCGCGCTGCCGGAATATATTCAGAAGAGCATCGACTTCCTGAGGATACGAAAGAGTCTGAACTGTTAGAACTCATCAATCGCCTCAACAACGATCCACGGATCCATGGTATCTTAGTTCAGTTACCCCTTCCATCGCACATCGACAAAGACCGGGTCCTTAAATCGATCTCGCCTGAAAAAGATGTGGACGGATTCCACGAAATTAATATGGGGAGATTGCTGACAGGACAGGAGGGGCTTGTCCCCTGCACCCCGCTGGGGATCATGAAGTTGCTTGAGTACTATCATATCCCTGTTGAAGGCAGGTTCGCCGTGGTCGTGGGACGTAGTAATATCGTAGGGAAACCTGTGGCGATGATGCTCCTCCAGAGGAATGCCACGGTGACGATCTGTCATACGAGGACCAGGAATATGACAGAGACCTGCAGGATGGCCGATATCCTGATCGCAGCCGCCGGCAAGCCGGGGATGATCACAGGGGACATGATAAAGGATGGGGCCGTTGTGATCGATGTCGGCATTAACAGATCCGACATGGGTAAGTTGATAGGGGATGTCGACTTTGAATCTGTCTCAAAGAAGGCAGGATGGATTACCCCAGTCCCCGGAGGGGTCGGCCCGATGACCATCGCCATGCTCCTCTATAACACCGTAAAAGCCGCGAAATGTCCAAAATCACGATACCCGACATAATCAGGCGTAAGGCCGAGGGAAAGAGGATCACGATGCTGACGGCCTACGACCATCTCTTTGCCCGGATTGTCGATGAGGCAGGGATCGACATCATCCTTGTCGGAGACTCCCTTGGCACAGTCGTTCAGGGTCATACCACAACCCTTCCTGTCACCATGGATGAGATGATATACCACACACGGATGGTTAGCCGGGGAGTAAAGAATGCCCTCGTAGTCGGGGATATGCCGTTTCTCTCCTATCAGGCCTCTGTAGAGGATGGGATATATAATGCCGGCCGGTTCCTGAAAGAGGGCGGGGCAGCCGCCGTGAAGGTGGAAGGCGGGGCCAATGTCATAGACAAGGTAAAGGCGATGATCTCCTCGGGCATCCCTGTCATAGGACATATCGGGATACTGCCTCAGAGTGTCCACCAGATGGGTGGTTATAAGGTGCAGGGGAAGGACGATGCCTCTGCAGAGAGAGTACTTAATGATGCCCTGATGCTTGAAGACGCAGGGGTTTTTGCAATCGTGATGGAGGGAGTACCGGAGGGGCTTGCAAAGAGGATCACTGATTCTGTATCCATACCGACCATAGGTATCGGCGCCGGCATCCACTGCGTTGGCCAGGTCCTGGTTCTCTATGACCTTCTTGGCCTCCTCCCTCAACCGATGCCTAAGTTTGTAAAACCATACGCCTCCCTTAGAGACCAGTGTACAGAGGCCATAAGAAGGTTTAAAGAGGATGTAGAGAATGGCCGCTTTCCGGGTAAAGAAGAGAGCTATCATTGACCATAGACCACCCATCTGATAACTTCTGAATCCTTATACATATTGTTAAGTTAAGGGATTCGTCCGTGATGAGTCTGTGTCTATTCTGTCTAACAATATACGATTACGTGCATATAAAGGGTATATCTACATTCTCCAGCTTGTCTGGAAAGGTTTTTAAGCCATGAGAGTACGTCAAAAATATGAACTATGCTGAGTTGGCTCATTCGCCGGGAATTGCTGTTTTTGGCCTTGACTTAATATTTTTATACTGTTATGATGCCAAGATATTATATTAAATTTTTTTAATAACGTTTGGAGGTGTAATTATGAACGAGATGCCTTTCAGAAGGACCCTAATTAAAAGTGGTAATCAAATTGTAACTGAAGATACATGGGCTTATTATGCCTATATGATCCTCTCAGGAAAAGGAAAAGTTGTAAAGAATATTGGAGGAGATCAAGAGGTTATAGGCAGATTAAAAGAGGGTGACATCCTTGGAGAGATGTCTATCATAGGTGGAGCAAAAAGGACTGCATCAGTAATTGCAGACGGTGATGTTGAGGTAGCACTGATCCCCAAAGATACTATAGTCAGCATGATGAACACCCTTCCAGAAGCTACCAGAATTAAATTGGAGGGCCTGACAAGCGATCTCATTCAAGTCACTAGTACATGTGCACTCCTGGCACATCATCTCCATGATATAGAAAAAATGAAGGCTAAATGTGTTGATGTGGGGTCCCTCAACAGGACCCTGACAGAAGAAATGAAAGGCGTCCCAGATATCTACAAGCAAATTTTCATAACCCTCGCAAATCGACTCAACCTCGGAATCTCGACGCTGGAAGGATTGAGTACGCAGATTAAGAATGCAGCAAACACAACAGAATCTGTATGTCTATTCCACCAACCTTGACTATTTATTACGAAGTAGTAAGGCTGATAGGTAGAAATAGAGCATAAAGCTTCTTTTGTGTATGATAAAATCATTTCCATTTGAATTTCTCCCTTTACCTATCAGGTGCAACTGGACTATAAAAAATCCAGAAAAATTGACAATAGAGAGGCTAAAACTCGGAAACAGAGATAGGATTTGATAGTATCTGTTTTCTTGTTATCCGGTGAACTTTTTATAGAACGCTTCGGAGGCTTTCTCATATTCCCGGAAATGTCAAACTCTGGGAGTCCTCCGGCAGAGCTGGGGGTTTACCCGTGATTATTAAAAAATCTATCAACCCGGCAGTTCATCAAAGAGCAACAAAAATTAACAGTATGAGGAGGTTGGAATTAATATCTCCAGACCGATAATAGTGTTTATCTTGATGTTGAGTCTGATGCCGGATTCTGTCTATGGCCTTCCACAATTTGCCGTGAGGTTTGGTTCATCTATATATGAGGGGCATATCCATGAAGAAGGCAGCAAAACCATGGACTGCAGGGCCTGCCATATAAACCCAACAGGCGGCGGGATGAGAAACCTGCATGGACGACAATTCTCTGTTGGAAAGCTACCGATGCAGGAAAATACCGGAGAGATTAATGAACAATTAATCGAAACAGCGCAGGTCAACCCCTTAGTAACTATCGGAACAGATATACGTTTCGCATATCTGCACGCAGATAAAGCGTCTACCACAGCTTATAAAGATAGTTTCTTTCCAATGCAGGGAGATATTTATGCCGCATTCACCCCGGCAGAACACCTCGTAATCTATTATCAGGATGGGATTCAGCAAAACAGGGAGGTCTTTGGAATGATTAATGAGCTTGCTGCCAATGCACATGTTAAGTTTGGAAAGTTCATACCACCCTATGGGTTAAAGCTTGATGACCATACCTCATTTATACGGGACAAACTCGGATTTGGTAATACCTTTGGGAGAGATTCAGAGAGCGGTGTTGAAGCAGGGTTTGCAAATGAATTATGGTTCGGCAATGCCGCCATATTCAATGGTTCCGGTGTTGAACCGGATGATAATAGTGCCAAAGGATTTTCTGCAACTGGCGGAGTAAAAACCCCACAGTTCTGGCTGGCTGGTTCCTATTATAATAATACAACCGGCAATGCCTCGAGCGTTGTAACGAGAGAATACATTGGAACTTATACTGCGGCCCGATTCCAGTGGCTTGCAATATTAGGTGAATGGGATTGGACCTTTATCAAGACTTCGCCCACAAAGCGATCAGGAGATGTTGCCTATGGTGAACTTAATGCAACCATTTCACGAGGGGTTGTTGCCAAAATCAAATATGATGTATACGACCCTGACCAGAATTCCCCCGGAGACCGTTTGGAGCGGTTCACCTTTGGCTTTGACATCTACCCCTACCCTTTTACAGAGGTATTTGTACAGTACCGTAAGAACATAGAAGAGATTGACAGCAAAAATGACCAAATATTAATTATGACCCATCTATTCTATTAATTTTGTCTATTAATTTAAAAGGAGGTATTTAAAATGAAACTATTTCTAAATAGCAGGATTTTTTTCTTACCCTTTATACTTTTTCTTTTTTCTGCCTGTGGAAATACGAATAATAGCACAACAATATCTTCTTCTGTAGCAATTGGTACAGGATCCTTTGTTCTCAATGCAGCCAAGGATGAGCTGACCTTTTATATCACAGTAAACGGCCTAAGCGGACCAATCACGTCCGCCCACTTTCACAATGCAGCAGAAGGGTCAGATGGAATAATTGTCCGAACAATAACCTCTTTCTTCAGTAACGGCACTGCCTCCGGGGTATGGAAAAGCAGTGATGGTGAACCGCTCACACCGGGCCTGGTAACTGAGCTTGAGGCAGGACGGATCTATGTAAATGCCCATACCTCTGCTTTTCCATCAGGTGAGATCAGGGGACAATTAAAATCATTGGCTGCAGGGGAGAAAGGGTTTACAGCCAAGATGGCAGGAACCAACGAGGTCCCGGCAAACAGTGCCAGCGGAACCGGAACAGGGGTGTTCGTTCTTAACTCAGCCAGTAATGACCTGACATTTGATATTACAGTAACAGGCCTAAGCGGAGCAATCACTGCCGCTCATTTTCACAATGCCCCGGAAGGAGTAAGTGGATTGGCAGTTCGTACAATAACCTCTTCTTTTAGCAACAACACTGCATCCGGCGAGTGGAAGAACACTGACAGCGAATCACTCACCCCTTCACTTGTAACAGAGTTAAATGCGGGCAGGATATATGTCAATGCCCATACATCTGCTAATCCGGCAGGCGAAATCAGAGGACAGTTGAATGAAGATACCGGCACATTTTTTGAGGCAATATTAATTGGCAGTGCAGAAGGGACTATCAGCAGTGGAAGAAGCTCAGGTTATTAAATGGTTCAGAGTTTCAAAAGGGCAAATCCGGTAGCCGGATCAATCTCCCTTCCATTCTCCTGGAAATAACGTAGCAGGATGAGATTTTGCTGTCAACAGGAGTTTTGGTTTGCTCTTGTGAGTTTGATTTACAGGATGGGAAGGAAGAAGTGTAGCGTCTAAGACTGTGTTTCCTGTGCAAAAAAAAATCTTGACAGGTGTTCAGGCAGTATGCTAACTATATCAAAATATGAAAAGTGTATTGGCAATGATCCTGCTGACGGGTGTCATCATGATGAATACAGCGATGTTCTGTAAGTCCTTGTGTCTGACGGACCGTCATAAGGATATGTCACCCAGTCATACGGCTCACCATCAAGACAATAAAATGCCGGAACATAAGATGCCAAATGGGGAGATGTGCCCGGCAGCCCATACCGGTCATGGCACTCACCATCCAATGCCCGATGCCTCCATAAAGTGCGGTTGTTCAGCAGACGATAATGCCTCCTCCATTTCTGAAATGGCGTTGATCAAATCGCCTGGTGATTTAATGCCATACGTGCAGGTCATTTCAAAAATCGATCTATTCAATCCTATCTTTTCAAGCAGGGAACCGATTCCATTAGAAGCGCCTCCTAATCTTCTTTCCTAATCTTTTTTCCCCGTGTTTTTTAAGAAGGTACGCGGTATCCATGTTGCCGCTCGCTGCACAACAGGGTATCGATCACCCCCTTCGTATTGCATTGCAGGGCTGTCCCCAACAGCCATGAAACTGCTTTAAAAGATTTAGGGCAGTCCCGCAGTGTTAGTACCAGGGATTAACAAAGCCTTTTTGGAGACTGTTTCTGTAATCTTCTAAAAACTCTCTGGAATCATATAACAATAGGAGGTTTAAGGTGCGTATTCGACAGAAGGATTTATGGACAACTTTTTTTCTAATCATCAGCCTATTTGGACTATGGGCTGACTTAAGCTATGCCTGCGAATATTGTCTGCTCACCCAGGGGTTTTCCCCTCTTCAGACAACTACAGGGTTGGGCATTAGGATAGACGAGCGGTATACGGTGCTCAAAGATCTGTATCATGGAACGGATAAGGTAGATAATCCAGGAAATAAGGAGACATTTCTTGCAATGCAGATTACAGGTTTTTATGCCATAAACCCTGAACTGACCGCCTTAGTGGTTGTACCCTATGTCAGGAAGACCATGAAGGATTGGAATGAGGGGATGTCCATGTTTATGGAGGGGAAGGGGATCGGCTTGGGGGACATTGCCCTCATGGGCAGATACACCTTTTATAAGAGGCATGAACTGGCCTCTACAACCCTGGTTGCAGGACAGCTTGGAGTAAAGCTCCCTACCGGGGCTACGGATAAAAAGGATAATATGGGGATGCCTATGGAGGCCCACATCCAACCCGGCACAGGCTCAACGGATCTTCTTCTGGGATTGAACCTGAGTCATGCCGCAGGCAGAGTTACTCTTGCCACCAACCTCCTCTACTTCATCAATGGCGAGGGAGAGACAGGGGATGCAAAGCATGAGTTTGGGGATACATTGAACTATGATGTGACAGGCATCTATCATATCTATCCGGCCATGCCTCCCGGACCAACCGTTTCCGTTGCCCTTGGCATAGCCGGTGAGTGGAGAGGGAATGAAACAGAGGACGGTGCAAATATAGGAGGTAAGGGGCATGTGGTTTATCTGAACACAGGGATCCTATTCATTCCCGGTCCAAAGTGGATAGTGGAGCTAAACTATAGACCTGCTATCTACCATGACCTTCCTGTAACTCCGGACGGAGAGGAACAGATGGGGGAGGATTATAAGGCGGTTCTTTCTTTAACGCATCTCTTATAGAAAATGGATGTGATTCAGTATATGATAGGTCTATTCTCGGAGAAGTAGAATGACTCATTACAGACGCGGAATTTGGATAGCCCTCTTCTTATGGACGGCACTCTCCACACCCTTGGCGTACGGGCTTGATAAGGGCCCTCTTTCCGCCCTCGATTTCCAGGAATTGAGCGGCAAGAAAGAGGCCCCTGACTTTACCCTTTTAAGTCTTGATGGCCGGAAGGTCAGCCTTAAGGATTACAGGGGTAAAGTGGTATTCCTTCACTTCTGGGCCACCTGGTGCAAGCCCTGCGTAGAGGAGTTCCCCACGATTGAAAGGATTCATCAGGAGTATAAAGATAAAGGGCTTGTTATCCTTGCCATCTCTATTGATAAAGGGGGGAAGGGGGTGGTTAAATCCTTTGCTGAGAAGATGGGGGTGAGCTTTCCTATTCTCCTGTCCACCGAGGGGAAGATCGAGAAGGCCTACTGGACATGGGGAACACCGACAAGCTTTCTGATAAACCGCAATGGTAATATCCTCGGGAGGGCCCTTGGGCCAAGGAAATGGGATAGCCCTGAAGCCAGGGCGCTCTTTGAGGCGGCGCTGAAGGATTGAAATGTGAGCGCGAGAAAGAAAATTACGGGAGGCTTAGTAGATCGGCTGTCGGGACGTTTGCATAGAAACTTCTCCTTATAGTGTCTTCAAGCGGACAGATAACATTGAAGCCCAACTTTTCAAAATGTCGATTGCAATGTAGACCCTCTCTGCCCGGCAAAAAATATCGGGCAGATCAGGATCTCTGGCTGACAGTCAGATCAAGACTGGCCTTTTAAAAGAAGCCCGCCAGGGCATAGGCCGTTTTCTTGAACATCAGCTCTTGCGCGTCCTCCAATTTTAAATTGACTTTATTGGCTGTCGTCACGATTCTCGTTCGATATTCTTTCTTATTGGTTGCCTCCGAGGACGATTGCCGGCTTGACCCGGCATCCGAAACTTTGGCGTCAATCTGAGTATCCTTTCTCACGATGACTCCCTTCCCCGCTTTTTCTTCAATCTGGACATCACAGACCAGCATATACGTGACATCTTTAACCAGATTGCCTGACACAAACTCGGCGGCTCCGCCTATGACGCCACCGCCCACAACACCTCCCACATTGCGGGTGGCCAGGCCTCCGACCGCGGCACCTGCCAGAACCGAACCGCCCATATACCCTTTGTGTAAGGCTTCTTCCGCTGCCGTCGGGCTCGTCTTTTCAAGGTTCAGCACATAGGCAATCATAAGGAACTGGGCCTCATCGGGGTCATCCACAATTTGATACCCATTATCGTTGAATTGGGTAAACTGCTCCTTGACGAATTGCTTGAACTGACGACGATCGAATTCCATAACCCCGCTCTTGACATCCAGATAGATAGTCCGTTTATCCTTCGGGACTGGATCAACAAAAATAGCCGTGCTCGTCTTCGATTGCACATCCAGATCCTTATGGGTCATGTAGGTTTGTGTTGCGGCGCAACTGGCCAAGACACCCGCCATTAACAGCATCGAAACACCTTTCAATACAGTTTTCATATTCGCTCCTCCTTTTACCAATAGTGTCCATAGTAACGGTAGTAATACATACAATCCCGATATTCGTAATAGTCATGCAAATTGGCGCAGGTGTAACCTGGCCTCCACGCGCGAGGATGTTCCTGCTTCGGTTTCAAATCCTTTTGCATGGCGTCCTTGATATACGCGTCGATCCTGGCGGTATCCTCGACGGAAAAGGGTTTCTCCATGACCCCTTGGTTCAGCTTTTTCTGCATTTCCTCAAGATCTTTGTCATCTGCAAAAACAGCCGCCTGTGAAGACAGCGCAATCACGCATAACCCGGCTAAAATCAAACAGATACTTCTGATGCTGCGAAACCTAACTGGCGCCCAAAATTGTGAAAAACACCCCATCGATTTTTTCTCTTTTCTGGTTTTAGAAGACCATCAGGAATTTACTTTTTCGGGGCCATCATGGCAGAGAGATACTTGTCTGTCAATGGAGATTTTGCCTGTTACTTCTTCATTTTCTTGATAATCTCACCCAGCTTCTTTATTTCTTCTCCGTACAGGGCCCAGTTTCCTTCTCTCTGCGCATTCATGGCACGGTCAAAATGCTCTCTGGCAGATGAGGCAAGGCCTGTTTCCTCATTAACCGCAGGAGGCCGGACAGTGCTGGACGGGGCGGCTTCTTCTGAAACCTTTACATCCCCGAATATTCTCGAAAGAGCCGCATCGAGTGTTTCCTCCATAGCGATACGGTTTTCGTACGCAACGACAACCCTTTTCAGTTCCGGTATCTTGCCTGTCTCTGCCCGGAGATAAAGCGGCTGGACATAGATGAGAGAATTTTCAATGGGTATGACCAGCAAAATCCCCTGGATCACCTGTGAGCCGCGCTGATCCCAGAGTGATATCTGTCTTGACACCTCCGTGTCCTGATTTATCCTGGCAACGATCTGCTTCGGCCCGTACACGAGCCTGTCCTTCGGAAAACGGTATACCATAAGTCTCCCATAGTATTCCCCGTCACTGCGGGCCACCATCCAGGCGGACAGGTTGTCCTTGTTCTTCGGGTTAAAGGGGAGCATGAGGATGAACTCCTCCTTTTTCTCTTCAGGCAGCTTCATGATCGTGTAATAGGATTCCATGGCCTCTGCTTTCGCGCCTGTCCCCATAACCGGTATCTCCCACTGGTCTTCCCTGTTGTAAAACATCTGTGGCTCTTTCATGTGATACGTTGAATAAACATGGGTCTGGATACTGAAGATATCCAAAGGATACCTGATATGTTTTTTCAGGTCAGCCGGCATTTCTGAAAGGGGTTGAAGTGTGCCAGGGAATATTTTGCTTATTATCCTGATAATAGGGTCTTCCCTGTCTGCCATATAAAACTTCATGCCCCCGTCATAGGCGTTAATCGTCACCTTCACCGAGTTCCTTATATAATTAATGCCGTTTTCTATCGGCTGTGAATAAGGGAACTGACTACTCACTGTATAGGCATCACAGATCCAGAAAAGTTGCCCGTCATCAGATAAGACCATGTACGGGTCGTTGTCAAACAACAGAAAAGGCATCACCTTATTCACTCTGGCAAGAATATTTCTATCAAACAGGACCCTGCTTTCCCGGGTTATATCATTTGAGAGCAACAGCTTCAACGATCCGAAATATGCGGAAAAAGCGAGTTTCCTGAAAAATGAATCTATTGCAACACCGCTTTTCCCGGAATATTCTGTAAAGACATTCTGCTCTCCTGACGGATAATCAAACTCTTTTGACTTCGTATTCACAATCACATATTGACTGGACAACTGGCCATAATAAATTTCAGGCCTGCTGACCTTTATGCTATGTTCAGTCGATACAGGAGGGATATCTTTAATAAGCAATACCGGCAGTCCTTCAGGTGTTACCTGATTCACCGGTCCGAGTGTCAATCCATATCCATGAGTGAATGTCAGGGTCTCGTTTATCCAGTTTCGTGTAGGGATGTTTTCTGTAGAGAGTTCTCTTGGAGAAAGCATGGTCTGGCGATATTCTCCGTCGATTATATAGCGGTCATTTCCGACTGAAGCAAAATCGTAATAAGTGCGTATCTCCTGGATCTGGCTGAAGGTGTCCAGCAGTGGTCTATGGTCCCAGAGGCGTATATTTTTTATGGTGGCGCTGTTTTTCTTTATATCATTCCTGTCAATAGCGGTGCTGCCGGATATGTCCCTCTCCTCCGCTGTATCAATGCCGAAACCCTTCCGTGTTGAAGCTATATTATATTTGATATAGGGGGTTTCCTTTACGAGTTCATTAGGCGCTACCACAAACTTTTGTAAAATAGCAGGATAGACCGAGCTGCCGATAAAAGATACCACGAGATAGAGCGCGAAAGTCCCGATAAAAATAAGACTGCGTCTCAGAAAAACATTGCCCATGAGAAGGACTGCCGAAGCAAGCGCGACAAATATCTGTGCCTTCAGAAACGGGATGACCGCATGAACGTCTGTAAAGGTTGCACCGGCCACATGTCCATGTGACGAATATAAGATTGCATGCATCCCTATGTATGCCTTTCCTGCTAATACAAGAAATATAAGGGAGCCGATCACTGAGAGATGCGCTGAAGCGGCCCGCTCGGATACAATGCCTTTCGGGGTAAGGAACACAGCACCCTTCAATAGGTAGTTTAAGGCAACAACAACAAGAGATACCCCCAGAATGAACATCAGGGCCGATGAAATTATTTCATAGACAGGGAGAGTAAACAGGTAAAAAGAAACGTCTTTCCCAAATATCGGATCAGAATAACCGGAATCTGCCGCATTAAAATAATACAGGAATTTCAGCCAGCTACTATTTAACATTAACCCCGACAAGAATCCGATCCCGATTGGCACAATAATTTTCAACTGGTCAAAATATCTCAGGATATCAAGCTGTGGAGCTGACTGGCTATACGAAGTTACAACAACAGCCCTGCCTTTCGTAGCCCGCATCGCCACAGAGATGTTCAGCCAGGTGATCACAAAACCTGCCAGCCCGCCTGCAAATACGGCAATCACCTGAGCATTTAAGTTCGTAGTAAATATTTTTTCGAACCGGACATCTTTAAACCAGAGCCAGTCAACATATAATGAGATGAACTGCGGAAGAAAAAATAGAACAAAAAACAGTGTGATTGTAAATAATAGTATGATCCTTGATACTCTTCCGGGCATGTTACCCTCCTCATTCATTATTCCAGATTTTGAGTTATCATACCATATATAAATATAAAGCGTTTACTGCCGGGGATAGTTGACAGGAATTTTCTCTTCCGGGTTATGATGGCGATTGTCTATCAGATGTCAATTGTTAAGGCACGGCACCTTGTCATATACTAGCAAAAGGGTAATCAGTATAACCCTTTTCACCAGGAGTGTAAAAGTATCATAATCAGGGGTATTCAAAGGCAGATCATTCTTAAGTTTATTTACTTTGAATTGAACCTCCATACGCATCATTGCGATGATTTGATACTGCAAACTTACTAACCATTTTCATAATGTTTCCTCCTATAATTTATAGCTGATCAACACATGTTGGGGTTTCAGAGTCGTTCCTCCTCCAAGTCGTACACATCGAACCAGTGATACACCACGCGGTGGCGAGGAACGAAGAAGGCTCGGTCGCGCCGAAGGCGACAAAAGCCCTGTACGCATCGTAGTTAATCTCAGAGAACTTCAGCCGCCGCTGGTCAAGCGGGCAGTTGGAATGGAATTCACCTTAAAGATCCTCAAGTTCTGGAATTTCAAGCGATGGCTTTTGGGTTAGCCGTATTAAGGGGCCACCCGTTTTTCCCTGCCTTTAATTACCCCTTTGGAGTTATTTCAATATCCTTTCAGAGGATCAAAAATATCCTTTTGAGCGATTGACGTTGGATCCCCCTCCGTGCTATTTTTAAATAATTGGATTATCTCATCGCGATGACCGGAGGAGGGCTCAGGATGAAAACGAGATTATTAATATGGGCGCTTATAGGGGCCGGCTTGATTTTAGGATATGCCAACCTTTTTTATGCGGCCGGAGGGGGCAATCCCTTAAAGGTCCCGCAGGAGTATAAGACTATCCAGGCTGCAATTGATGCCTCTCATAGTGGTGATAACATCATCCTTGTGGCCTCCGGTACATACAAGGAGAATATAAAGTTAAAGGAGGGGGTAATCCTTCAGGGTGCAGGGGCGGCTGTAACCACGATTGATGGAGATGGCGAAGGGAATGTTGTCGAAGGGGCAACGGGGTCTGTTATTGAAGGGTTCACCATAACCAACAGCGGTAAAATAGGCAGGTCAGGAGATATCATGGATGTGGGGATATCGGCCAAGTACTCTCCGATGACGATCGCTAACTGCAGGATTGTGGGTAATAATGCAGGGATCAGTACCTATTTTTCCCCATCGACCATTGTAAATAATATCATTGCTGGCAACAAGGCCTTTGGAATCAATATTCTTTATAGCGATTCTCAGGTAAAGAATAACCTTATTTACGATAATGGAAGCTATGGTATCTATAACTCTTATTCAGGTCCAGAGATTGTCAATAATACGATCACTGAAAACCTGGAAGGGATATACAGTTTTGTCTCCCGGGTCGTGGTGAAAAACAACATCATTGCCCGCAACAAAAATGCTGGCATACACTGGATAGAGGCCCCTGATAACCAGGGGGGTGTGGAGCCGGTGCTATCATATAACCTTGTATGGGATAACAAAAGAGACTATGTAAATGTATCTCCCGGCAATGGAGATATATCCGAAGATCCCAGGTTTCTGAGTATGGGGAAATTAGAAGCCCGTCTGCAAGAGAGTTCTCCGGCGATAGATAAAGGGGATGAAGATGGGAATTATAATGATCCGGATGGCAGCCGGGCCGACATGGGAGCATACGGCGGGCCTCTGGCCCAGAAGACGCTCCTTGCCTCGCCTGAAGAGGTCTCTTATGCCTCCCTTGAGATACTTTATAAGGCCGTGAAAGACCGTGGTGGTTATCTGGCACAGAGTTGGGGAGTGAGAGCAAAGTCTGGAAAGGTACTTTTTGCCGGCAAATGTGGTCCCTGTCATGGTCCTCAGGGAAAAGGGGATGGTCCCTATTCCCTAAGCGAGGGTATAAGGCCAAGGGATTTATCCATGGGGGCGCTATTATCTATCCGTACAGATGAATTTCTTTTTGGTATCATCAAAAACGGCGGCGCTTCTGTAGGGTTTTCTGAAGTGATGCCACCCTTTGGTGTGTCGATGAGCGATGAAGAGATAAAAAATGTGGTTCAATATGTAAGAAGTGAGATATGTAACTGCCAATATATTAAGGATAGTGGAGATATTGAATTGAAGGAATGACAAACGGATATCGGGATGGACCCTTCCTTGAAAGACCATGGAGAGGTGTGCTACACTTTTCCTTGTGATTCCCCCTCATGTCATAACGGCCCTCCGGGAAAGCATCGGTAAAGACTCTGTGATTACGGACAGGGAGTCCCTGCTCTGCTACTCCTATGATGCTACGAGGAGGGAGGCCATCCCCGACCTTCTGTTGAGGCCTGGGAGTGCGGAAGAGGTCTCCGCCATCCTCAGGATAGCCAACCGGGAAAAGATAGCCGTGATCCCCAGGGGTGCCGGAAGCGGGTTTGCAGGGGGCTCTGTGCCTGTGCAGGGAGGGATTGTCCTGTCAGTGCAGTGCATGGATAAGATCCTGGAGATCCATAAGGATGATTTCTACGCTGTGGTTGAACCCGGTGTTATCACGAGGAACCTGCAGAAGGCTGCTGAGGCAGAAGGCCTGTTCTATCCACCAGACCCCTCCAGTGTAAATTTCTGTACCCTTGGGGGAAACATATCGACCGGGGCAGGGGGTGCAAGGGGGATCAAGTATGGGACGACGAAGGATTATGTCATGGGACTTGATGTTGTCCTTGCCTCCGGTGAAATGATCTCAATCGGGACAAGGGCGCCCCGCAGTGTGGCTGGCTATGACCTTACACGGTTAATGGTCGGCTCAGAGGGGACGTTGGGGGTTCTTACGAAGGCGATATTAAGGCTTATCCCCCTGCCTGAAAAGATAGTCACCCTTGCCGCTATCTTTCCTGATTTGTACAGTGCCACATCTGCCGTCGGACAGGTTCTGAAGTCCGGCATCAGGCCTTTAGTCCTCGAATTTATGGACAGGGAGTCTATCAGGGTCGTCAAGGAGCTTCTTCCTATAGGGGTGAGGGAAAAGGGGGAGGCGATGCTTATCATAGAGATAGATGGACCTCAGGGAATCATTGAGCGGGAATTACAGAGGGTAGAGGAGATATGCACAAAATCGGGTGCTATCGATGTGGAGAAGGCGGCCACATCCTCTGACCGGGAGAAACTCTGGACGGCGCGGAGGTCTGTCTCACCGGCCCTTTACAAGATTAATCCCACAAAGATCAACGAAGATGTGGTTGTTCCTAAAAGCAAACTGCCGGATTTGATCGGGGAGATAGAAAAGATTGCGGCGCACTACAGACTTCAGATCGTTTCTTTTGGACATGCAGGGGATGGTAACCTCCATATCAATATCATGACAGATGATAAAAATGCGGAGGAGTATGGCCGTGCCCGGGAGGCCGTACACGCCCTGTTTAAGGCGACCCTCGGTTTAGGCGGCAGTATCTCAGGAGAACATGGGATAGGGATAACCAAGGCCCCGTTTCTGCCAATGGAGGTGGGTGACAGGGTTATTGGGATCATGAAAGAGATTAAGAAGGTTTTTGATCCGAACCATATATTAAACCCGGGTAAATTATGGCCATGACACCTTTTCACACACTGATTGGCAGGAGGGTCCGGGTGATATCCGGTGATATCACTTACAGAGGAATCCTTATCGAGGTATCCGAGGAGAGTGTCGAAATGCAGGGAGAGACACAGTGGATTACCATACCCGTAGAGAATATCAATTCCATAACAGAAGAAAAATGAAAATTAATCCTATAAAACAGGCCAGCCTACAGGCGTTCCCTGAAAAATGCCACGGTTCTGGTAAGTCCTTCTCTCAGGGAGATCTTCGGTTCCCACTCTAAGGCCTTTTTGATCTTATCATGGTTCAGGCAACTCCTGGCCTGTTCC
>JAHFEQ010000004.1:0-24499 GCA_023248395.1 Nitrospirota bacterium | reverse complement strand
CTACAGGCGTTCCCTGAAAAATGCCACGGTTCTGGTAAGTCCTTCTCTCAGGGAGATCTTCGGTTCCCACTCTAAGGCCTTTTTGATCTTATCATGGTTCAGGCAACTCCTGGCCTGTTCCCCCTTTTTTGCCGGGCCATAAATCTCTCTGACATGGCCTCCCGTAATCTCTGCTAATAGCCTGAATAATTCATTAACAGAGGTTTCAATCCCCGTGCCCACATTGAAGATGTCGCTGACATCGGTGTAACTCGAAGTACTGACGGCATCGACAACGTCCTCAACATAGACATAATCTCTGGTCTGCATCCCGGTTCCATTGATGACGGGTTGTTCATTCCGCAGCATCTTCTGGGAAAAGATGGCAACGACCCCTGCCTCACCAAAGGGGTCCTGCCTTGGACCATATACATTGGCAAATCGTAAGACCACATGACTGATCCCGTAAGTCACCTTATAGAAAAACAGGTAGTGTTCCCCCGTCAGTTTACTTACCCCATAGGGACTGACGGGTTTTGGGGGGAAATTCTCCGGGGTGGGGATTGGTCCATCTTCTCCATAGACGGCCCCCCCTGTAGAGGCAAATATCACCCTTCTTGTTCCGAACCGTAGTCCATTTTCCAGAAGATTCAGCATACCTATAATATTGGTCTGTGCATCATAGACAGGATCAGCGACAGACTTTCTGACATCCATTTGAGCTGCGAAATGGCATACAAGTTCAGGCCGTTCCTTTTTAAAGACCCTCTCAATCCTGGGGCTGACAATGTCCATCTTATAGAACTCTGCCTCCCGGTTTATATTTTCTATCCTTCCGGTAGACAGGTTATCGATCACTGAGACCGTATGACCCTCTGAAACGAACCTGTCGACAATATGAGATCCAATAAAACCTGCACCGCCAGTCACCAGTATCCGCATTCTTTTTATCCCCTTTCTAACTTCTAATTTCTCCCCACCGAATAATAATCAAATCCGTTCTTTCTCATCCTCTCAGGTTCATAGACATTTCTCAGGTCAATAAAGACCGGATGTTTCAGCAGTCCCTTGAGTCGTTCTAATTCGAGATTCCTGAACTGATTCCATTCCGTTACAAGCACAATACCATCTGCCCCCTCCGCCGCATCATACGCATCCCTGCAGTAGGTGACGGACTGACCGAGGACGGCCTTTGCGTCCTGGACAGCAGCAGGGTCGTATACCCGTATCCTTGCACCCCTCTCTATAAGCCCCTGAAGGATGTCTATGGCCGGAGATTCCCGGATATCGTTTGTATTGGGTTTAAACGACAATCCCAGGATCCCGAGGGTCTTTCCACTGACCCCACGAAGCGCATGATCTATCTTGATGATCATCTGTTCTCTCTGGGCCTCATTAACCTCGATGACGCTTCTTGCGATCTTAAAATCATAACCATGGCTTTCAGCGATCTGGAGGAGCGCCCTCGCATCCTTTGGAAAGCATGAGCCGCCAAAGCCAGGACCCGGATGGAGAAACTTGGAGCCTATCCTCCCATCTAACCCCATTGCCTTTGCCACGATCTGGACATTCGCGCCGACCCTTTCACAGAGATTGGCAATCTCATTAATATAGGAGATCTTTGTGGCGAGGAAGACGTTTGATGCATATTTGATCATCTCGGATGTCTCTATATCCGTTATGATAAAAGGGGTCTCTGTAAGATAGAGCGGCCGGTAAAGCTCCTTCATCACGGCAATGGCACGGTCATTATTAGCGCCGATCACCACCCTGTTGGGTCTCATAAAGTCCTCAATTGCAGCCCCTTCCCGCAGGAACTCAGGGTTCGATACGATATCGAACTGTTTATTGTTACTCCCTGTATCCTGGATAATCTTTTTGATGCGTTCACCTGTGCCGACTGGTACTGTACTCTTTGTAACAATCACCTTATAGTCATTAAGATTCTCAGCGATTGTCTTTGCAACGGCGTCTACATAGGTCAGATCCGCAGAGCCGTTTTCAAGGGAGGGGGTCCCTACGGCGATGAATATTACTGCCGAGTTTTTCAGCGCCTCTGCGGTATGATTAGAAAAGAGAAGCCTCCTCTCGTTCATATTCTTACGCATGAGTTCCTCTAAACCAGGTTCAAAGAACGGGGGGACTCCCTTTGTAAGGAGTTCTATCTTATTATTGTCCATGTCAACACAGGTCACATTAACGCCAAACTCAGCGAAACACGCCCCGGTAACAAGTCCAACATATCCAGCACCAATCACAGCAATATTCATTTCTCATCTCCTCCTAATAATAATCATATAATCTTTCTTTGATTCAAAAACCACTCTACAAATCTTCTTACCCCTTCCTTAATATCTACCGCAGGATTGTATCCAAGTAGTTTTCGGGCCTTTCTGATATCCGCATAAGTAACCGGTACATCCCCGGGTTGTACCGGAAGCCATTCGATTGAAGCCTCTTTATGCAGGTTCTCTTCGATCAGAGAGATAAGTTCTCTAAGCCCTACGGTCTGTGACTCACCGAGGTTGATGATTTCATAAGACAGTTCTGCATGAAGAGCGGCAGCCACCCCGTTGATGATATCTTCTATATAGGTATAGTCTCTCCTTGAAGTTCCGTCACCATAAACCGGGACAGACTTTCCTTCGTAGATCAACCGGGTAAATTTATGAATGGCCATCTCTGGTCTCTGTCTCGGTCCATAGACTGTGAAAAACCGAAGACAGGCTATCGGGATCTTATAGAGATGATGATAGGTATAACAGATGAGCTCTCCAGCCTTTTTGGTGGCCGCATACGGAGAGATAGGGTTATCGACGTTATCCTCCTCGCTGAAGGGGGTCTTTTTATTTTCTCCATATACTGAGGAAGAAGACGCAAACAGGAATTTCTTGACAGGGTATTCCTTTGCCATCTCGAGGAGGTTCATGGTCCCATGGACATTCACATCATAATATAGAACAGGTTCCTTGATCGAGGGGCGTACACCAGCCCTCGCTGCGATGTGTATCATGGCATCGATCTTATTCCCCGTAAATATATCTCTAAGGAGTTTCAAATCCCGGATGTCTCCTTCAATAAGGGTATAATTATTGTTCTTTAATTGAACTGAGACATTTTCTCTCTTTATCTGAGGATCATAGAAGGTATCAAAGTTGTCAAGACAGATAACCCTGTATCCCTCAGTCAGAAGCCTCTCTGACAGATGAGAGCCTATAAACCCCGCACCGCCGGTTATAAGGAGAGTCTCCATTCAACTATTTCTCCAGATACAACAAATATTCCACATTCCCCTTCTGACCCAGGATAGGGGAGGGGATTAAACCTTTCACCTTAAATCCAATCCCCTCAGCAAACTGCGTTACCTTATTTACTGACTCTTCTGCCTTTTTTCGATCCCGAACAATACCCCCCCGTCCCACCTTGCCTTTGCCTACCTCAAACTGCGGTTTCACCAATGCGATCATCACAACAGAGGATCGCAGATGCTTCCATAAAGCAGGCAATACCCGGGTCAGTGATATAAACGACAGGTCTATCGTGGCGATGTCGATAGGATCTTCTATCCGTCTCCAGTCGAGTTTCAATATATGCGTCTTCTCAAGATTTACAACCCGGGGGTCTCCCCGCAACTTCCAGTGCAATTGTCCATACCCAACATCAATGGCATAGACCCTTTTTGCACCATGCTGCAGGAGGCAATCTGTAAAGCCGCCTGTAGACGCCCCGACATCCATTGCGATCTTACCTTCTATATCTATGTTAAAGATCCGTATCGCCTCCTCTAATTTCAGTCCCCCCCTGCTGACATAAGGCATGGGGCTTTTAATGCGGATCTCCGCGCTCTCGGCAATGAGACTTCCAGCCTTGTCTGATAGCATGCCGTCAACAAAGACATTGCCTGACAGGATCATGCCTATCGCCTGCTGTCTGGTAGTCACCAGTCCCCGTTCTACCAGAAGCCTGTCTAACCGAACCTTTTCCTTCTTCACAAGAACAAGACTTTATTATTAACCACAGAGACACAGAGGTCACAAAGAAAGACTGGAAAAATATTTTTAAAATTTGAAGGATATTCTTTTCTGTTTCTTTGTGTCTCTGTGGTTAATATTTTTCTATACATAACCCTATGATATTATGTTCCGTAACAGACTCCTCGAAACACGTCCGTTCTGCATCTTCAAAAAAGATGGTACCTCTCCTGCGATACCTTCTGCATCAAGGCCATAGATGTGATGCAATTCCTTTATCTGGCCATGTTCAATAAATTTGTCCGGTATACCAATTCTTTTAACATGGACTCCTGTAATACCATTTCTCTCTAATAACTCTAATATGGCGCTGCCAAAGCCGCCTGCCAGGCAACCTTCCTCTACGGTGATGATGTTGCCATATTTATAGGCAAGATCTAAGATCAATGCCTCATCCAGAGGTTTGACAAACCTTGCATTGATGACTGCGGCATCTATCCCCTCCTTCTTCAGAATTCCTGAAGCCTCTATTGATGGATAGACCATGCTGCCCAGTGCAATGATAGCGATGTCCATTCCATCTGAAATCACCTCTCCCTTGCCTGCTTCTAAGAGTTTGAATGGGGAGTTAATATCTACTCCTATACCTGTTCCCCTCGGATACCGTATGGCAGAAGGGCCTGGGTGATTGATGGATGTATAGAGCATATGCCGTAGTTCATCCTCATCCTTTGGGGCCATCAGGACCATGTTAGGCACATGTCTCAGATAGCTGATATCAAATGTACCATGATGCGTCGGGCCATCCTCTCCCACAAGACCTGCCCTGTCTATTGCAAATGTCACAGGGAGGTTCTGGAGACAGACATCGTGCACGATCTGATCATAGGCCCTCTGAAGAAAGGTAGAGTATATGGCAACAACCGGATGAAACCCGCCTGTGGCAAGCCCTGCCGCAAAGGTCACTCCATGCTGCTCAGCGATCCCCACGTCATAGAATCTGTCAGGAAACTTTGCTGAAAAACTGCTCAGGCCGGTCCCTTCCGGCATGGCCGCTGAGATCGCAACAATCCTCTCGTCCGCCTCAGCAAGTCTTATGAGTGTCTGGCCAAATATCTTTGTATAAGACGGCACAGCAGATTTGTTTGTGGGAAGGCCGGTCTTGATGTCAAATGGGGGAACACCATGGAACGCTGCAGGATCCTGCTCTGCAGGAGGATAGTCTTTCCCTTTCTTTGTCACGACATGGACCAGTACAGGACCGTTCAACTTTTTTATATTTTCCAGCGTCGGGAAGAGGTGATCAAACCTATGGCCATCGATTGGCCCGATATACTTAAAGCCTAACTCTTCGAAGAGCGTCCCGGGCCCCACTAAACCTTTAACAGACTCTTCGGCCTTCTTGGCGACCTTGAGCATAGGAGTTCCTATGTGGGGGATATTCTTTATCAACTGCTCTGTCTCTTTCTTGACCTTTGTGTAGAACTGTCCTGTAATAATCTTGCTTAGATAGGATGAGATGGCGCCTACATTTTTAGATATGGACATTTCATTGTCATTCAGCACGACAATAAGATCCTTTTTAAGGTCGCCGGCATGGTTTAGTCCTTCAAAGACCATCCCTGCAGTCATAGCGCCGTCCCCAATGACAACGATGACCTTATCCTTCCGGTGTCTCTTATCGCCGGCCTCTACCATTCCCAGGGCGGCAGAAAGTGATGTCCCGGAATGTCCCACATTAAAGGTATCATAGGGGCTTTCATCAGGCCGGGGAAAACCGCTGATGCCGCCATATTGCCGGAGTGTATGGAATAGTTCCCTCCGGCCAGTGAGGAGCTTATGGACATAGGCCTGGTGTCCAACATCCCATACAATACGATCCTTAGGGGCATCAAATATATAATGGAGCGCAATTGTCAACTCCACGACTCCGAGGTTGGATGCCAGATGTCCCCCTGTCTGTGACACGACTTCGATAATCCTCTCCCGGATCTCTTTTGCCAATAGGGGGAGATCTTCTGCAGGGATCTTTTTTAAGTCTTCGGGACTGTTGATGGTATCTAAATATTTCATAAAATTCCTAACGCGTCCTCTCGACGACATACTCCGCGATCCTCCTCAAAGAATCGGCCTTCTCATCAAACTCTTCGATGGCTTCAATCGCTTCATTGACGAGTCTCTTTTCAAGAAGCTTTGATTCACCTAAGCCTATCAGAGCCGGATAGGTATTCTTGTTCTGTGAGACATCTTTGCCTGTGGATTTGCCTGTTTCCTCAACACTCCCTTCTACATCAAGGATGTCATCGGCGATCTGGAAGGCGAGCCCTATCCTTTCGGAATAATCTGTTAAGGCCAGTAATTGAGTTTCTGTTGCACCTCCGGCAATCCCGCCTGACCTGATAGAGGCCCGTATCAGCGCCCCTGTCTTTTTTATGTGCATCTGTTCAATGGCATTGATGCTGATTCTTTTTCCTTCAGATTCTAAGTCTAATTGCTGACCGCCGACCATGCCACACGGACCGGCGCCAAGACCTACTTCATGGATAATTTGTAACACCCTGTCTGACGGTATATTATCCCATAAACTCTGATCAGCGAGTAGGGTAAAGGCTGTGGTGAGTAAGGCATCTCCCGCAAGTATTGCCGTTGCCTCTCCAAAGGCCCTATGGTTTGCCGGTTTCCCTCTTCTGATATCGTCGTTATCCATGGCCGGGAGGTCATCATGGATCAGTGAATAGGTATGGATCATCTCTACAGCAATGGCCACAGGGATCACGGCCTCTGTCATGCCTCCGACTGCCTCGGATGCCGCAATGGCAAGGATAGGCCGTATCCTTTTTCCCCCTGCAAAAAGGCTGTAGTGCATCGACTGATAAAGGGTGAGGGGATATTCTCCGGATGGGCCTAACAGTCTGAGGAGGTTCTTTTCGACAAGGGTCCTCTTCTCCTCCAGATATATCTTTAGAGTAGAATCAGTCTTCGGAGTCTTTATTTTCATTCCCACCGGCCTCAGGCAGAAAGGGTTTCAGCACCGTTTTACCCTTCTCTTTCACTAATATCTCTACCCTCTTTTCTGCCTCATCCAACTTTGCCATACATACCTGAGATAACCTTATCCCTTCCTCAAAGATCTTGAGTGAGTCGTCCAGGGAAAGTTCCCCTTTTTCGAGGGACTGTACAATCTCCTCAAGCCTCGCCATTGCCTTTTCAAATTTTACATCCTTTTCCATAAGGTCAGCCTATTATTATACAGGTTGGGACATTGCGTCAAGGGGCAACTGCGAAGGCCAAGAGCGAAGGGGCAACGGCCCCACCCTCCACTGAAGGATTACTTGGTCTATTGTATAGTATCGTGATGTTGGATACAATGATGTTTAATGGAGGACAGTATAGTATTAACAGATATTTTGCGCAATAAAATTTTAACATCAGGCAAGATTACTTTTTCCGACTTCATGACTACGGTTCTATACCACCCTGCATACGGGTATTATTTTTCTAAAAAGATAAAGATAGGGAAGAGGGGAGACTATTATACCTCGTCCTCAGTTCACCCGATCTTCGGAGAGTTGATCTGCAAACAGTTAGAGGAGATGTGGCGTATCACAGGGGGGAAAGAATTTGCTATTGTCGAGATGGGTGCGGGTGACGGCACGTTATGTCATGACATACTGAAATGTGCGAAGAGAGAATGTCCTGCCTTCTATGAATTCCTGAGATACCTCATTGTGGAAGAGAATACGTCTATGAAAGAGGTCCAGAGAAAGAGGCTCCATGAAAATGGGTTAGTTAATAATCAGGTCCTATGGTCAGATTACTCAGACCCGTTATTTAATAAAGGGGTTACAGGCTGTTTCCTCTCCAATGAGCTTGTTGACGCCTTTCCTGTGCATATCGTGGAAAAAAGGGGAGGGGAGTTGAAAGAGGTCTACGTAGATTTTCATGAGGATACCTTCACAGAGGTCGTTGACTCACCCACTCTGCCAGAGATCGGGAGATATTTTGATCGATTAGGGATAGCGTTGGAAGAGGGACAGCGCGCTGAGGTAAATCTCAAGGCCATTGAATGGATGAGATGGGTCGCAAGAAGTCTGAAGAAGGGATTTGTCATTACGATCGATTATGGATATCCTGCAGAGGAGCTTTATGCCCCGTATCGAAGGGATGGCACCCTTCTCTGTTATTACAAACACAAGGTTGTTAAAGATCCCTTCATCGATCTTGGTGAACAGGACATGACAGCCCACGTCAATTTTACAGCCCTCATGATGACCGGGGAAGAGGAAGGGCTAAAGACGGCAGGGATGACAGATCAGATGCACTTTTTGTTCGGATTAGGGATCGGGGAGAGGATAGAGGCGATTGGATTGAATAGGCCTGCCGGCTCAGAGGCTTTACAGGAACGGCTTACGATCAAGAACCTCATCATGCCAGGGAGGATGGGAAATATCTTCAAGGTCCTTATTCAGTATAAAGGACTGGCAGAAATTCCGGAATTAAGTGGTCTGAAAAAAGATCCCTTTATTTCCTAAGGCCTACTGCCACGAGGTAGGCCATCATGGCTATGGCAGAGATAAGTGACAGGGCGCCGACAGGCGCGAGATTTATTGCCGCACCGATTCCAAGCCCTGTGAGATAGAGCATGCCGGAGTGAAATATGGCGGCGACCAGTAAGAGAATACTCACAATGCCAGCCAGGCCGGCGGATACCTCCAGTTGACACAGGATATAACCCACCACGATATTCAGGACGGATTCTAAGTTTCCATGGACATGGGCTGTAACAAGCATCTCATGGGTCTCGCTTTCATGCCACTCCTTACCGCCGGTCATGCCTTTACGGGCTAAATATAATCCGAGCAGCAATGTGGTAATAAAATAGGTAAATCCAAAGACCATATTCTTTTTACCGATTTCATTCTTCATAGGACCCTCCTGGTATTGTTAAAACCTGATCACTGAAAACACAAAAAAGAGATTACCTATAACAGGAGATATTGTCAACAACTTTTCTTTCCAGGGGCAACAGCCCCACCCATTGCTGAAGGGTTACCCAGGGACAGAAATATCACTTGATTTTTACACCGATATTTAGATAAAATTTAAGCCGGTCAAAGTTTATGGATGAGATCAATGAAACAAAAAAGGCCGCTGATAGAAGAAGACATCTAAGAGAACCTATCATTGTGTTTAAGGTCATTGAGGAAAACAGCCATCAGCACCTCTTTGGCTATGCCAAGGACATCAGTCGCAGCGGGCTTTTCATTGCGTCGATAAATCCCCGGGAGCCGGGAGAGCGGTTTCATATCGCATTTCAGATACCCAAGACAGATATCCAGGTCACATGTCAGTGTGAGGTCATCTGGATAAGGAAGTACAAACCGGGAAGTAAACCGGAGCCTGGCTATGGGATCAGGTTCCTCGACTTGCGTGATGATATTGCTGCGGCAATTGATCGGTGGGTATCCACGGAGATGCTCAATGGGTGATACGATAGGTATCCACTGAGGCAAGGGGTATTTTACCATCGGCCCCACGCCCCCCTATAAGATAGATCGTTTCATCAATTGTGATCATGCCTATCACGATCCTCCCTTCCTCTAAGGGATCGAGCATTATCCATTTGTTAAGATCGGGGTTATAACACGCGAACCTTTTTTCTATCTTCTCGCCACTATTTCCTCCGGCAATATAGAGCCTGTTATTGTGGATGCAGGCCCCAATGCCAGCGACAGGCGATGGGAGTTTGTAGCCCGCCTCGCTCCATTGATTCATGACAGGGGCATAGGACTCCACCGCATCAAAATTTTTAAAGCCGTCTTTTCTCAAACCTGCACCACCGAGGGCCAGTATCCTGTTGTTAAGGACAACCGCGGCAAAGGCAAAACGCGGTGTAGGCATGGGAGCGATTTCCTGCCAGGCGTGGGTGCCTGGATCAAAGACCTCGCAGAAGGAAAAACCCGGGTCCGTCATTGGGCTGCCCTTCGTGGCATCCGGGTGGTGGCCGCCTAACACATAGATACCCTCATTCATCACCACGCAGGACGGATAATCGTGGGGCATCAGCATATCAGGTCCCTGAGACCATGTATCCCTCTCAGGGTCATAGATCTCTACAACCTTGAAAAACACGAATCTCCCATCCGTGTGCCTGAAGCCTCCGCCCATGACGTATATCTTGTCATTCAGGACAGCGGCCACAGACCCTGAGCGGGTGGTCGGCATATCAGCACGTTTATACCATATATCCATTTTGGGATCGTATATCTCCGTACTATTGAGACTCATAAAATCTTTCCCCCCGCCGCCAAACACATATATCCTTCCTTTATATTCAGCAATAGCGAAATGGGAGCGTGCAGAATGCATTGGAGATTTCCTGATCCATCCTGATGACATTTCTCGCGTTCCTATTCTACTCTGACTTTTGTCCCTTTTCTTTGCGTCCTGTCCTTTTTCCTGTAATGTCCTCTTTTCCCATCCTTATCTGGCCAAATGACTTGATCGCGATATAATTGTCGGCTCCTAAATAAAGGGCAGGTGTCACACTCTTGAGATCAGGCATCTTGCTCTTCTTATCGAATGATTTTCCTCTATAATGGACTGCCTTCACCTCTCCCACGAAGAGGACATGGTCCCCTGTCTTATATTGTTTGACAATCTTACATTCATAGGCGGCATAGGCATCCCTGAGTACAGGGGTCTTTATCACCGTGGATGGAATTGTTTTTATCTTGTAGGTAGAAAACTTATTGATCTTCTTCCCTGAAGTCCTTCCGACAGTCGCGATGATCCCTACATGATCAAAGGTCAGGAAGTTTGCAGTGAACTCTCCGCCCTTCCTCAACAATTTATAGGAATATCGCTTTGGCGCAACAGCCACAGCAAAGAGCGGCGGATTAAAGGATAGTGCCGTGTACCAGGCACATGCAAGGGCATCTAACTCATCGCCGGCCTTCACTACAACGACCGCAGGAACAACGGGGTAATACTGAAAAAAACCTGCCTTCTCAATCTCTTTCTCTACCTTCATTGTGACACCTCCATCGGTTTATGGATATCGATACCCGGAAGAGTTTATCAAAGAACCGTATAAAAGTCACCCCTTAAAGGTAATCTTGCGTGAGAGGAATTTTCAATTGACAGAAAGATCGCAGTTTTGCTATACTTTCGATCAATTATCACCCTTTGAGGAGGAGAGTTCCATGACGAACAATAAAATCACCGATGCCCATTCATTAATAGATATCCTCAAAGAGGCCATCAAAAAAGAGCATGATTCGTATGATTACTACCACAAGGCTGCATCCATTGCTGTAAAGCCGGCATCGAAGAAGATGTTTCTCCGATTGGCCGAGATGGAACAGGGGCATGCCAGTGAGCTGACAAGACATCTGTCAGACCTTGAGGCCCAGATCCATATCGATAAGGCCCTTACAGCCAGTTTCTGAAAAAAAGTTCATCTGTGAAAATCCAGTCTGTATAACCTGAGGGGTACAATATGAATATAGAGAAGAAGGACCTCCTCCAGTTGTACTACTACCTCAAATTGACCCGCCGTATTGAGGACCGTGTAACGGCCTTATACCGCCAGGGGAGGATCCTTGGAGGGGCCTGGACGAGCAATGGGATGGAGGCCATATCCGTGGGCTATGCCTGTGCCCTTGAAAAGAATGATGTGATTGCCCCCTATTTCAGAGACATGGGGGCATTCCTTGCGAGAGGGATTACACCGAAGAGGATTATGGCCCAGTACCTCGGCAAAAAGACGGGGGTAACCGGCGGCAAGGAAGGGAATGTGCACGCAGGGGATATTAATCTCGGAGTATTGGGCTTTCCCAGTCATCTTGCGGATAACTATCCTGTTGCTGTGGGGGTTGCCCTTTCCTTTAAGATCAGGGGTGAAAGACGGGTTGCAGCCGCATGTACCGGCGAAGGCGGTACCAGCCGCGGGGATTTTCATGAGGCCCTGAACATGGCCTCTGTCTGGAAGGTGCCTGTCGTATTCATTTGCAATAATAACCAGTACGCCTATTCTACTCCAGTGAGGATCCAGATGGCGATCAAAGACGTTGCAGAGCGGGCCGTGGCGTATGCTATCCCTTCAGAGATCGTGGATGGCAACGACGTTGTTGCTGTATACAGTGCTGCAAAAAAGGCCTATGATAGGGCACGCGCAGGGGATGGGCCGACATTTATTGAATGTAAGACGATGCGTATGCACGGACATTCAGAACATGATGCTGCGAAATATGTCCCCCGGGAATTACTTGAAGAATGGAAGAAGAAGGACCCCATCATCAATATGGAAAGATACCTGATCTCAAACAAGGTTTCGACAGAGGAAGAGTTAGTGAATATCGATGGCCGCATTAAAAAAGAGATAGAAGAGGCAGAAGAGTTTGCAGAAAAAAGCCCCCTGCCGGAGGGGAAAGAGGCATTGGAAGGTGTCTATGCTTCCCCGATTTAGGTGGATGGAGATCGAAGTCAGATGGCCGAGGTAACCTACTTAGAGGCAATAAGCCAGGCGTTAGATGAGGAGATGACACGGGATAGTAATGTCTTTCTCCTGGGAGAGGATATCGGATATTACGGTGGCGCCTTTCGTGTGACTGAGGGGTTTTATGAGAAGTTCGGTCAATGGAGGGTCATCGATACGCCGCTATCTGAATCCGGTTTCACCGGGGCTGCAGTTGGCGCTGCGCTCATGGGCATGAGGCCTGTGGTGGAGATGCAATTTGCTGATTTTATCTCCTGCGCCTTTGATCAGATTGTCAATGTGGCTGCTAAAAATTTCTACCGCTGGGGCGGAAAGACCCCGATCGTCATCAGGGCCCCGTTTGGTGATAGTGTGCATGGCGGGGCATTTCACTCACAATGTCCGGAGGGATTCTTTTTCAATGTGCCGGGATTGAAGATGGTGGCCCCCTCTAATCCGTATGACGCCAAGGGGCTCCTCAAGGCCTCTATACGGGACGATGATCCGGTCATATACTTTGAACACAAGTTTCTCTACCGGAGAATCAAGGGAAATATCCCGGATGAAGATTATGTGGTCCCTTTAGGCAAGGCAAAGGTTGTCAGAGAGGGGGCTGATATCTCCGTGATCACATACTCGGCGATGGTTCATGTTGCCCTGGAGGCCGCGCAGGTCCTTGAGGCTGAGGGGATAAGTTTAGAGGTCGTGGATCTGAGGACATTGCTCCCCTTAGATAAAAATGGCATTTATGACTCTGTCAAAAAGACCAGCAAGGCGATCATCCTGTATGAGGCCACGAGGACCGGAGGGGTAGGGGCTGAGGTTGCTGCACTCCTATCAGAGGATATGTTTGATCATCTCGATGGCCCCCTCATTAGAATAAGCGCCCCGGATACACCCGTTCCCTACAGCCCCCCTATGGAAGAATTCTATATGCCTAGGGTGGAAGATGTGGTGAAGGCGGCGAGGAGACTGGCAGCCTATTAGACTTTATTTGAGAATCTATGCGGTGTGTCATTCTGAGCGAAGCGAAGAATCTGATTAACCACGAGTGTCAGATTCTTCAGCCTGCTATCGCAGGCCTCAGAATGACAAGACGTAATCGGAGACTAACCGGAGCCAATAATGCCAAAAGACGTCATTATGCCGCAGATGGGTGAGAGTGTTGCTGAAGGGACGATCCTCAAATGGTTAATCCAGGAAGGTCAGAGGGTTGAGAAAGAGCAGCCGCTCGTAGAGATCAGTACAGACAAGGTAGATACCGAGATCCCTTCTCCTGTCTCAGGGGTGCTCACTAAAATCCTTCATCAGATGGACGAGACCGTGCCTGTAGGAACGGTCATCGCTGTCATCGAAGAGGTCGCAGAGGGTATTAAGGCCCCTGTGATACCGCCTGCCGAAATTCCTAAAGAAATACTTGAAGAAAAGGTCGAAGAAAAGATAGGTCTTGAGAAGAGATACTCTCCCCTTGTCAGACGACTGGCCAGGGAATACGGTGTTGAGCTGGAGAAGATCAGGGGAACAGGGGCAGGGGGGCGGATCACCAAAGAGGATATCCTCGATTATATTGAGTCAACGCAAAAGGTGACGATCTCCACCAGACCCAGGATTGAAAAAGCGGAAAAGGCAGAGGAGTTAAAAGAAGAGGTCATACCGATAAGCCCTAAACGTAGAATCATCGCCGAGCGGATGGTCCAGAGCAAAAGGACGGCCCCTCATGTGACCACAACCTTTGAGGTGGATATGAGCGGTGTGGCAAGGTATCGCGAGGCAAACAAAGAGACCCTTCTCAAAGGTCAGGGGGTGCACCTCACCTATCTCCCGTTTATCATCTCTGCCGCTTCTTCAGCCCTGAAGGAATATCCGATCCTTAATTCCTCATGGTCTGAAGAGGGGATAGTGATAAAGCGGTATATTAACATCGGGATTGCCGTCTCCATAGAGGATGGGCTGATTGTCCCGGTTATAAAGGGTGCCGACAGTAAAGGTCTTGCAGAGCTTGCCAAAGAGACCCAGGATCTTGCGAAGCGGGCAAGGGATAAGAAGTTAAAGCCGGATGACGTCCAGGGTGGGACGTTTTCGATCACGAATTATGGCATCATGGGGAGTCTTTTCGGGACACCGATCATACTTCCGCCTCAGGTGGCCATCTTAGGAGTCGGGACTATCACGAAAAGACCCATCATCATCAATGATGCCATTGCAATCCGTCGCATGGTCTATCTCAGTCTCTCTTTCGATCATCGTGTGATAGACGGGGCGCAGGCTGACCAGTTCCTCTCCAGGATAAAGGAGATTTTAGAAGAGTGGGGAGCTAAAGTTGAAAAGGTGCCAGTTACTCAAACCGGGTTTGGTGGAGTATGGTAAGGCATGGGAGATACAGAAAGACCTCTTCCGGGCAAGGTCTCAGGATGAAATCATAGATACCCTCCTGATCCTCCAGCATCCCCCGACCTATACATTTGGCCGGCGAAGTCAGGTGGGGCAATATCCCCCCCCTTTAATGAGAGGGGGCGCTGACATCTTCCGGGTGGACAGGGGCGGTGGCGCAACCTACCATGGGCCAGGTCAACTCATCGCATATCCCATCGTAGAACTTAAATCATACACAACCGATTTTTACACCTACCTGAGGATGTTGGAAGAGGTGATGATAGGGACATTAGCCGGCTTCAATATCCGCTCCCAATGCCTGAAGGGCTATACCGGGGTCTGGGTGGATGGAGAGAAGATAGGATCTATCGGTGTGAGGATCATCAGGGGGTATACCATGCATGGTCTGTCATTGAATGTGAACAATGACCTTGCGCCGTTTGATAAAATAATCCCCTGTAATCTCATGGGTGTAAAGATTACCTCCATGTCGAAGATATCAGGGACAAATCTGAATATCTCAGAGGTAGAAGAGCACCTGATTCACCACTTTGCCAAGGTCTTTGATGTAGCCATCTCCCCTGAAACTTTTTTATTTTGATTCCTTCTTTTTTATTTAATGATTTGACCACGCTAAGGAAAATCAGTTAAGATGGTTCGAAATTAAAACATGGGAGGGAGTTATGAAGAAAGGTGTCTTGTATACAGTGTTCATACTTATGCTTTTAAGTGTCTCGGGCTGCGGTTATAATAAGATGCAGGCGAATGAGGAGGCGGTCAAGGCGGCATGGGGGGATGTGGAGGCGACCTATCAGAGGAGGAGTGACCTCATCCCGAATCTTGTAGAGGTTGTCAAGGGATATGCGGCCCATGAGAAGGAGACCCTTGAGGCCGTGACTGAGGCAAGGGCAAAGGTCGGGACGATACAGATGTCAAAGGATTTGCTTAATAACCCGGAGGCATTTGCCAGGTTTCAGAATGCCCAGTCCGCCATGAGCAGTGCCCTTTCAAGGCTGATGGTTGTGGTGGAGAAATATCCTGATCTCAAGGCCAACCAGAATTTCCAGGACCTTCAGCACCAGCTCGAAGGGACTGAGAACAGGATCACTGTTGCACGGGTACGCTATAACGAGGCCGTAGCCGTTTACAATACCTCGATCAGGATATTCCCGAATGTCCTTACAAATAAATTCCTGCTCCACCTGAATCCGAGAGAGCCATTCAAGGCCGATGCAGGGGCTGAAAAGGCGCCCCAGGTGAAGTTTTAAGATGGGTTTTCAGATTAAAAGATATTTGTACATCCTAATCTTTTTATTTTTTCCCCATACCAGTTATGCCCTTGACGTCCCGCAGCTAAAGGGTTATGTCAATGACTATGCGGAGATGATATCTCCTGCCGCAGAGGCAGGGCTTGAGGCGGAACTAAAATCATTTGAGCAATCAGACTCTACGCAGATTGTTATCCTGACTATCCCCTCCCTCGAAGGGGGGGTGATTGAGGATTTTGGTATCCGGGTTGCTGACGCCTGGAAGATCGGGCAGAAGAATAAAGACAACGGCATCATCCTGATCGCCTCAAAAGAAGACAGAAAGATGAGGATCGAGGTAGGCCGTGGACTTGAAGGGGGGTTAACAGACCTCATGGCAGGGAGGATCATTGACCTTGTCATGAAGCCGAGTTTCAAAAGAGGCGACTTTGACCATGGTTTCGTTGCCGGTGTCTCTGCAGTAATTGACGCAACACGGGGCGAATTTCAGCCGGAGAAAGGGCATCCCGGTCGAGAACAAAATGGCCTCTCGCCCTTTTTCACCTTTCTCATCTTCTTTGGGATATTCTTAATCGCCATTGGGACGATCTCACGTATCCTGGGGGGCATCGCAGGTGCGATTGGTTTGCCGCTCCTTGTTCAGTTAACCCTCTTACCCTTAGGTCTTATTTCATTGATCATCCTTGCTCTCGCAGGCTTAGGTGCAGGATTACTCATTCCCATGGCTTCTCCTTCAAGAGGTCTTCATAGAAGAGGCGGTTTTTTCCCTGGCGGAGGATTCTATGGGGGAGGCGGGGGTGGACTTGGCGGCGGGGATTTTGGGGGAGGTTTTAGCGGCGGGGGAGGAGGCTTTGGAGGCGGTGGCGCCTCAGGTAACTGGTAATGAGATATTATCTTAAGGCAGATCACTTTTTTACTGAAGATGAGCGGCGCAGGATAAAGGAGACGACTCAGCGTGTCGAATCCCGCACCATCGGTGAGATTGCTGTGATGGTGGTTGACAGCAGTGACCGGTACATGGAGACAGAGGTCATCGGAGGGATAATTCTCGGAAGCCTCTTATCACTGATTATGACAATTGTACATTTCCATTCTTCGATATGGGTCTATGTTCCACTGAGTTTCTTGCTCTTCTTTCCGGCATGGTTTGTTTTTAATAAATTCCCTGTCTTTAAAACGGCATCTATTGGGTTAAAGAGAAAAGAGCACGCGGTGAGGGAGAGGGCTATCAGGGCCTTCTATGAAAAGGGACTCTACAGGACTAAAAAGAACACCGGCGTCTTATTCTTTCTCTCCCTGTTAGAACATAAGGTCTGGGTCCTTGCAGACAGGGGGATCTATGAAAAGATCGATCAGGAGACCCTGAACAAGTTTGCAAAGTCTGTCTCTCAGGGGGTAAAGGAAGGTCGCGCCTGCGACGCCCTTTGTGATGCTATGAAAGATATAGGTGAATTGCTCGCCAGACACTTTCCAATGACACCCGGAGATATCGACGAACTTACAGATGAAATAATCATGGAGTAGTTGCCTGATTTATCAGGCCTCGATGAGCCTGGGAGCCCAATGAATTGGGCAACTACTGCAGCCATCTTCCATCTTAATGAGTCCATTATATGGGTCATAGATTAAAAGAAGATTAGAATATCCCGTTACTTTCCCTGCCTGTATTTTTGTGATAGGATAAATTCATTTTATAATACCATTCTGATGAGTCAGATGAATAAATCTATAAGTCTCTCATTGATTAAGGAAAAAGGCAAAAGGCCAAGACGGCGAGGTCTAAGGAAAAAGATAGTCATAATAATACTCATTGTAGGTATATTTCCACTGGTGCTTGGTGTCTACCTAACCTATCTGGATGGAATAAAGGCCCTGACCAAATCCATCGGGGCCAATTTCGAGGCCATGGCAAAGGAGACGGCAAACAAAGTATCTATCATTTTGGAAGGGGAGTTAAGTGAGGTAAAGGCCATTTCATTGATGCCGGATATCAGAGAGGTGGTGGAGAGGTCAAATCTCTCTTACAGAGATAAGAGTGAAGAAGAAACAAGAATAAGGATCGATACACTAAAAAAACGATGGAACCATGCTGCAGAAGATGACCCTTTCATAAAAGGAGTCTTGAATAATAAAGTATCTCTCTATCTTAAAAGCCTTCCCCATTACACATCTGAGTATATCGCTATCCTTGTGACTGATGAGAAGGGCGCCCTGGTAGCAGCAACAGACAGGGGATATGATTACTATCAGGGGGATAAGAAATGGTGGCGAGTCGTCTATAACGATAGTGATCAAAGAGCTTTTATCAGCGATATAACTTATGATAAGGAGAAAGATAATTACCTGACGGAAATAGCAATTCCCCTATATACATTAGGAAAAGGGATTAAAAAGATAATAGGCGCTATAAATATCATTTATAGGGCAGATCAGATATTCCATGTTATTGGAGATGTCAGGATAGACAGTACCGGCCATGCAAACCTCGTTTCTGGTAAAGGCGAAATCATTTTCTGTCCAATTTTCCCTCCACGGAGCCATCATATCAGTGAAAAACTAAACAGAGAGATAATGAATAGAGTCACGGGTTGGGGTATTGCAGAAGATGATGGACATGGCGGCATCAATTCTATTGTTGGTTATGCACCCGTCAGGTTAATGAATCAGTTAACAAATGATAGTTTTACTGGTAATAGCTGGTATGTACTGATACGTCAACATCCGTCGGAGACCTATGCCCCTATCCATCTCTTCCTGTCAAAGGTGTCTTTCTTAGGACTCTCCCTGACTGGGCTACTGATACTCATGGGATTTTATGCTTCAAAGAAGATTGTAGGGCCGATGCTCCTTTTAAAAGAAGGTGTTGAATTAACAGGAAAAGGTAACTTTGATCAGAGAGTGGATATCCGTACAGGAGATGAAATTGAGACCCTGGCAGAAGAATTTAATTCAATGGCTGAAAGACTTAAAACTTACCATACTCAATTAAAGAATGAAAGAGACAAATTAGAGTGTGTTATCCTTTCTGCCGGAGAAGGAATTGTAGTTGCTGATGCAGAAGATAAGGTTATCATGGTGAATACTGTCGCTGAGAAGATTCTTGGAGTTGCAAGGAAAGACATAGAAGGGAAATCCATATTCCCCTGTCACAGAAATCCCCGCAAAGTGCAGCATCTGCTCCGTCAGCAAGAGGCTTTACCTATGGATATTACTATACCCATTGGATCAAAGATCGTTGAAATCAATGTATCTTTAATAAAATCCGGCGAAGATAGAATAGGTTCGATGATGATTATGAAAGATGTTACCATTGTAAAACAGATGGAAGATGAATTAAAACGATATAGTGAACGATTAGAGAATTTAGTCTATAACAGGACCAGGGAGATTGGGGAAACGAAGGAATATCTTGAAAGTCTCCTTGAAAATGCCAACGATATCATATATACATTAAACATGGAAGGGATATTTACCTATGTTAATCAAAAGATAGAGATATGGGGATATGAAAAGGATGAACTTATTGGCAAATCTTTCTATTCCCTCATCGTCAGGGAAGGTTCTAAAAATGGTTCTGAGAATATAGGAGAGATGAAATCTCCCTATGAGGCAAGGATAAGAAATAAGAGGGGAGAGGCCAGGGACGTACTCATCAGGACATCTTCATTAAAAGAAAACGAGGGTACGATGATAGGGTTTCTTGGAATAGCCACGGATGTTACAGACAAAAAGAGGCTGGAAGAGCAGATGATGAGGACGGAGAAATTGGCGGCAGTGGGTCAGCTCTCCACGGGGATTGCCCATGAAATAAACAATCCCCTGTCAGGGATGTTGAATTGTGTCAGGGCACTAACCGAGGAAGGTGAAAATGAGTCTCTCAGGAAGAAATATTTAGTTCTGCTTGATAAGGGACTAAACAGGATAGGCTCTATTATAAAACAGCTTTTGGGATTTGCTAAAGAACATGAGTTTGAATTTACGCAGTATAGATTTGATGACCTTATAATGGATACACTCAAACTGGTAGAGCATAAGATCGAAAAAGAGCATATCAGACTTCAATTGAGACTAAATTGCAAGAAAAAAGATTATTTTCTCCCTGTAAATCATATCCAGCAGGTTATCCTGAATATTGTCATAAATGCCATGCAGGCCATGCCAAATGGGGGTACTCTTACTATAGAGACCCATGAGGTTAAACCGAATTTAATAGCGGCAATCTCTGATACAGGTATTGGGATACCCAAAGAAAACATGAACCGTATATTTGATCCCTTCTTTACCACCAAGGATGTAGGTATGGGCACAGGACTCGGTCTATCATTGAGTTATGGTATCGTTGAAAAGCTTGGGGGGCAGATAAGGGTTGAGAGCGAGGCAGGCAAGGGTTCAACATTTACGGTTATTATCCCCCACGAGAGGGTAGAGTGGGAAAAAGAGGGTAAGAATGTTTAAGCCTGATATTTTGATCATTGATGATGAGGAGATCATGCGTGTTACAGTCTCAGATACGTTGATGAAGAAGGGATGGTTTGTCACCGTAGCAGAAGATGGAGAGCGTGGTCTTGAACTACTTAAAAGGAAGGATTTTGATGTCGTTCTATGTGATATCAGACTGCCCAAAAAAAACGGCATGGAGTTACTGAAGGAGGCGAGGGAGAAATCATCACGTGCCGAGTTTATCATGATGACTGGCTATGGGACGATACAAGATGCGGTTGAGGCGATGAGGCTTGGGGCCTACGACTACATCACAAAACCCTTCCACATCGATGAACTTATCATCAGGATTAAGAGGATCGTAGAACATAAATCTCTCCTGATGCGGTATAAATTACTTGAGGAGGATCTGAATGAACGATACTCTTATCATAACATCCTGGGAAAAAGCAAAAAGATGCAGGCTATTTTTGAGGTTATTGAGAAGGTGAGCAGAATAGATTCAAGTGTGATCATTTTGGGTGAGAGCGGGACAGGGAAGGGACTTGTGGCCAATGTGATCCACAGGATGGGCAGCAGGAGAGACAAGGCATTTGTTAATGTAAATTGCGCATCCCTGCCAGGCACCTTACTGGAGTCGGAACTCTTTGGCCATGAGAGAGGGGCCTTCACGGGCGCTGTCAGGAAAAAATATGGGAGATTCGAACTGGCCAACGGGGGCACAATATTTTTTGATGAGATCGGTGATATCCCCCCCCTTGTCCAGGCGAAACTACTCAGGGTAATCCAGGAACATGAGTTTGAGAGGGTGGGTGGAGAGCAGACCATAAAGGTTGATGTCCGTATTATCTCTGCGACTAAAGAATATTTAGAGAACCTTGTTGCCAACGGGAAGTTCAGGGAGGACCTCTATTTCCGCCTGAGGGTGATCCCCATTCATCTTCCACCTCTAAGGGAAAGGAAAGAGGACATCCCTATTTTGATTGAGGAATTTCTGAAGAGGTTTAATAAAAAATTAAAGAAGAATCTTACTGTGTCAGATGATGCCATAAGGTGTCTCATGAACTATGACTATCCAGGCAATGTCAGGGAGTTGGAAAATATCATTGAAAGGACAATCGCCCTGACCAATGTGGATGTTATAAGACCGGGGGATCTTCTCTCAGCACTTGATACGAATATCCGGCTCCATTGTGATACTAAACCTGGGACACTGACCCTTAAAGAATTGCTTGCAAGGACAGAGAGGGAACATCTGATCAAAGTCCTTGAAGAGACTGACTGGAATAAAGTAGAAGCTGCAAAGAGTTTAGGGATCAGCAGAAAAAATCTCTGGGAGAAACTCAAGGCTTATAACTTGTTAAAGTAGGTCTTATAAAGATTAGCGAGTAACACTCAGAAGTTACCATCCGGTAACTTAGCGCTCTGTTCTAAATTAATCTTCAATCGCCTCTTTCTTATTTTCCCTTTAAATATTAATAGGTTGTGAAGTCCATTTCAAGGATGAAACAAATGGTACTTATTTTGCTCTAATAGCTATTTTTTATATAGTTACTAAAGTACGATTAGCCCTTTGGCAGAAAGGAGGTGAAATTATGATTGTGAAAATTTGGAAGGGAAGCGCATTAGCGACAACCCTTGTAGCAATCCCTTTATTTATTATAGTTTTTTTAACACTCCTGTGTCTTGATGCAATACCGGCATACTCTGCCGATGGGCATGTGTTAGATTCGAGGGTTCCGGCAGATAAACTGGCAGAGGCAAAGGCTTTAAAGAGTGCGGTACCCAGAAGTGAAAAGACCATTTTAGCAGGTAAGGCGATCTTCACTGGAAAAGGGGTGTGCGCTAACTGTCATGGTCCGGAAGGCAAAGGGGACGGTCCATTGGCAGCCTCATTTAACCCTCGTCCGAGGGATTTCACGGATGCAGATGATCTCGGATGGCATAAAGCAAGGACAGATGGTGAAATATTCTGGGCCATTTCTAAGGGGACAGAATATGGCATGATTCCTTATGAAGATATGCTCAATGAGGAGGATAGGTGGGCGCTTGTGGCCTATATCAGGAGCTTAGAAAAATCAGTAGTAGCGAATCACAAATAAGATTAAAGAGGGGGGTTGGTTATGATCAGAAAACGTTTTTTTGGAGTTCTGCTCTTGATTGGGGCAATGATTATCGGTATCCCTGCGGGGAGTAATGCCGCAGATGAGGTTGCAAAACTTACAACAGCTCCTGCAGTTCCACCGGCAATTACACGGCCGGGAGGGGCTAATGTCTCTGTAGAGTTAGAGACTATAGAGAAGAAGGGACAACTGGCAGATGGCGTTGACTATACATTCTGGACATTCAATGGAACTGTCCCTGGTCCATTTATCCGGGTTAAAGTGGGAGATAATGTCACTTTTAATCTAAAAAACAATGAGGCCAGCAAAAATCCCCACTCTATTGACCTTCACGCTGTGACAGGTCCTGGTGGAGGCGCTAAGGCGACCCAGACACTTCCAGGTGGGAAAACAGGATTTTTCTTTAAGGCGCTAAATCCCGGTATATATGTTTACCATTGTGCAAGTTCCCACATCCCCACCCATATTGCTAACGGAATGTATGGTCTCATTCTGGTAGAGCCGGAGAAGGGTCTCCCCAAGGTTGACAGGGAATACTATGTTATGCAGGGGGATTTCTATACCACTGGCAATACCGGTGAAAAAGGTGAGCAGGGTTTCTCTGTAGAGAAGGCAAGGGCAGAGCAGCCTACCTATGTGAAGTTTAATGCCATGGCGACTCCGGGTAATTTGAAGGCCAATGTCGGTGAGAAGGTTCGCCTGTATGTAGGCGTTGGCGGTCCAAATCTCACCTCTGCTTTCCATGTCATTGGGGAGATCTTTGACAAGGTATATCAACAGGGTGCGGTAGGAACTGAACCCGCTAAGAATGTCCAGACCACTTCGATAGCTCCAGGGGGAGCGGCTATCGTTGAATTCAAGGTGGATGTACCCGGCGCTTACATACTTGTGGATCACAGCATCTTCCGCGCCATTGATAAGGGCGCCGTTGCGATCCTTGAGGTGACAGGGAATGAGGCGCCTAGTGTTTTCAAGCCTCTCAAGTCAGGGGGCGCTGATTCCGGACATTAAAGAGTAAGAATGTGAGGGGATAAATGATGAAAAGAGGATTATTTACAGTATTCATTGTGGCCATGTTTAATCTCTTCCTGATTGCGCAGGCATCAGCGGAGGTCGCTACGAGCATAAGCGGGGAGCTGAGATTTCGCCCTGAGTTCAGGAATAATGCAGATTTTGATAAGGCAGATGACGACACCCAGAGCTTTTATGGCCAGAGGATAAGGCTTGGAGTTGATGCCAAGATATCCCCTGATCTGGGCGCACTTGTCCAGATTCAGGATACAAGGAACTGGGGGGAGGAAGGTGGCACGGCATCCTTTACAGACGGTAATGAAAAGTTGGATCTCCATCAGGCAAACGTGACTCTTAAAAATATCAACGAATCACCCCTTAGCCTTAAAGTCGGCCGTCAGGAGCTTGGTTATGGAGACCAGAGGCTTGTGGGCTCCCTGGGGTGGAGTAACCGGGGGCGGGCGTTCGATGCCATCAAGTTGAGTTATGGAACAGATATAGCGGATATCGACTTCTGGACGGCAAAGGTCGTTGAAAATAACGGTTGTACGGATGGGGTCACGCCTCCTTGTCCTGTACCGAGTAAAGGAGATAACAATACCGATTTCTACGGACTCTACTCTACGTTTAAGTCAAGTCCGGTCCCTGACAGCAACCTCCAGGCCTATCTCTTATACAAGAGGGATGGAGCAGATGCGAATGGCAATGGTGAAATCGATCTGAGTGAGTACACCTTGGGTGCAAGGCTGGCAGGAAAGGTCTCAGGGGTTGGAGTTGATTATACGGGTGAGTTTGCCTATCAGCTCGGAGATAATGGGAGTGGTTTTGTAGCTGGCGCAGGCAGCCCTGCAACTA
>JAHFEQ010000087.1 GCA_023248395.1 Nitrospirota bacterium | reverse complement strand
ATTTACTCATGAGTTCCAAAAAATAAATTCTCACCCTGTCCTGCATCTTGTGCATGTTAATGTATAGGTAAAGTAGCTATGAAAAGGCCTCAAACAAAGGTCTTAATATTATTGCTTATGACTCAAATCTCCCTGCCGGGGTTTACTTATTCCGGGAGTATCATCTCTCCATCTCAACCTCAGAACGAAATTGGAATTGAAGAAAGGTTAGGGGAAAATGTCCCTCTCGATCTCTTTTTTTCTGATGAGTCAGGCAATAAGGTCTATTTAAGGCAACTCATCGACAAGCCTACCATCCTCGTTTTGGCGTATTACGGATGTTCAAACATCTGTGACAATGTACTGTCAAATGTTGCCGGTTTGCCTGACAGATTACAGGCCGAGCCCGGACAAGACTACTCGATCATCACAATCAGTTTTGACGAAAAAAATAGTCCTGCCGAAGCGTTTCAAAAGAAAAAGGATTATGTCAAGGCCATCCAAAGACCTTTTCCCCGGGATACGTGGAGATTCCTGACTGGAGACCTGGAAAACATCCGTAAGCTGACTGCTTCAGTCGGTTTCAAATTTCAACGGCAGGGAGAAGGTTTTCAGCATCCTGCAGCTTTAATCGTACTCTCTCCTAAAGGGAGAGTTACCCGATATCTTTATGGTGCAACATTTCTGCCTTTTGATGTATTGATGGCGCTTTCCGAGGCTGCAGCCGGCAGAACAGGCCCTGCAATCCCCAAGGCCCTGTTATTTTGCTATCGGTACGACCCTGCGAGCAAAACGTATGTATTCAATGTCCTGAAAGTGACCGGAGCGGTTACATTGTTGTCAGCCACAGCATTTATTTTATATCTTACGTCGTCATATAAAAAAATAGGCCGCCCAAAGGGTGACAGTCATGGATAACACGTTACCTTCTGGTAGCGTTCATGGAGCAAGTTTTTACGAAGAAAGGGGACACTACCGGGGTATCCTTTCATGGATACTCTCAACCGACCACAAACGGATAGGGATCCTGTATCTCTGTTCCGTATTAACACTTTTTGGGGCAGGGGTTCTCCTTGGGTTCCTGATGAGATTGGAACTCATCACACGCGGCCCGACCATCATGGGACCCCAGACATACAATGAGATTTTCACGCTCCATGGGGTAATCATGCTCTTTTTGTTTCTCATCCCGGCCACCCCGGGGGTCTTCGGCAACTTCTTCCTTCCCATCCTGATAGGCGCAAAAGACGTCGCCTTTCCCCGGCTTAACCTCCTTTCATGGTGGGTCTATATGGCCGGGGCTGTTCTTGCAATCACCTCGCTTTTTACCGGTAACGGCCCCCCGGATACCGGCTGGACATTTTATGTCCCCTATAGCTTAAGGACAGGCACAAACGTACCTCTCGCAGTCTTTTCCATATTTGTTCTCGGGTTCTCTTCCATCCTTACAGGCATTAATTTTGTGACCACTGTTCACAGGCTCAGGGCCCCGGGGATGGGCTGGCTACGGATGCCTCTTTTTGTCTGGACACTCTATGCGACCTCATGGTTACAGATACTTGCCACCCCTGTCATTGGCGTTACCTTCCTGCTTGTTATCGCAGAACGCGTCTTTGGAATCGGGATCTTTGATCCTGCAAAGGGAGGTGACCCGCTGCTCTACCAGCATCTCTTCTGGATCTATTCACACCCTGCTGTATACATCATGATACTTCCGGGAATGGGCATTATTTCAGAGATTATTCCTGTTTTCTCCAGGAAGGTTATCTTTGGATATAAGGCTGTCGCCTATTCAAGTATCGGGATTGCCAGTGTCGGCTCGCTGGTCTGGGGGCATCATATGTTTGTCAGCGGATATAGTTATACCGCCGGCGTCCTCTTCTCCTTCTTTACCTTTCTGGTTGCCATACCGAGCGCCATAAAGGTTTATAACTGGGTGGCCACTTTATATAAGGGCTCTATTCGGGTCGATACGCCGTTTCTCTTTGCCCTTGCCTTCCTCGTGCAATTTTCCATCGGGGGTCTTTCAGGCTTGATACTTGGTGCACTTTCATTAAATGTGTTTCTTCATGATACCTATTTTGTGCCTGCACACTTCCACTACATCAAATTCGGAGGTGGAGGATTCGCCTTTTTTGCAGGACTGCATTACTGGTTCCCAAAAATGTTTGGTAAATTATATAATAAAAAGATTGCAAACTATGCGTTACTGATATCGTTCATAGGGTTTAATACCCTCTATTTCCCGATGTTTCTTCTTGGGCTTGAGGGTATGCCCCGCAGATATTACGATTACCTTCCCCGATTCCAGCCCCTCCAGGTTGTTTCAATCGTCGGGTCGTGGATTCTGGTTTTAGGGCTCATACTGATGTTTGGCAACCTGATTCGCGCTTTATTCAAGGGCGAAAAGGCCAGCGCAAACCCCTGGGGTGGCGCTACACTGGAGTGGCAGACGCCATCGCCGCCGCCTGCGGAAAATTTTGAGAAGATCCCTGTAATCGAACACGGACCCTATAAGTACAGATGAGAGGTTCCTATGAATGAGACTGCAAGGATGACTGCGGAAAAACACCGGGATTATACTGGCTCTAAGATAGGCATGTGGCTTTTCCTGAGCACAGAGGTATTTCTTTTCGTGGGACCCTTTTTACTTTATGCTGTTTACCGCTATAGATACCCGACGGACTTTCATAACGCCGCCGCAGGGCTCAATCTGGTTTTGGGGATTCTTAATACGGTGATACTCCTGACGAGTAGCCTGACCATGGCCCTTTCAATCGCATCGGTAAAGAAAGGAAATAAAAAGCTATCCATGCTCTTTTTGATGCTGACCATACTCTTTGGGATCGTATTTCTTGCAAACAAGTACGTTGAGTGGGGGGCTAAGATTGAGCATGGGATCTATCCTAACTCAGCGGCTTTACTGAAACACAGTAACGGTGAGATCATTTTCTATGGTCTCTATTTTTTCGCAACAGGTTTGCACGGACTCCATATCCTTGCAGGGGTTATCCTCCTTTCTGTGATGGCCGTTCTGATTGCAAAAGGGAAAATAGATCCATCGGATTTTATTAAACTCGAGAATTCAGGTCTTTACTGGCATTTAGTGGATATTGTCTGGATTTATTTGTTCCCGCTCTTTTATTTGATCAGGTAATAAGGAATTCAATGGACCGAAAAGAGGATTCTGCTCATATTGTCGTTCAGTACAGGGCCTATGCCATCGTATGGATCATACTGCTGGCACTCACCTGGCTTACTGTAACAATATCCGGAGTGCGCATCGGCGGAGTCACTATCTTCTTTCCGCTACTTATCGCCTCAGTAAAGGCGACGATGGTCCTCTCCTTTTTCATGCACCTGAAATACGAAAAGGGCCTCTTTAAACTCATTATTCTGATCATGTTAGTCATTTTTTTGGTCTTAATCTGTCTTGTTTTTTCTGATGTAGGCTACAGGTGACAAAAGAATGTTTTTAAGTGCATCCAGCATCATAGGGAAAGAGATAGATAGTGTCTTGCTGTTAATCAGCGGGATTTGCATCGCGTTATTTGCCGTAATTATCTTTATTACGTTGTACTTTGTAATAAAGTATAGCAGAGAAAGAAACCCAAACCCGACCGATATTGAAGGGAATCCACCTCTCGAAATTGGCTGGACTGTATTATCTATCGTCCTTGTCCTTTTTATGTTCTACTGGGGCTGGACAGGATATAGAAAAATAAAAACGGAAGTCCCAAAGGATGCCTTCGTGGTGAAGGCAACGGCACAACAGTGGTTGTGGTCTTTTGATTATGAAAATGGAAAACATACCAATGTCTTAAATCTTCCTGTCAATAGACCGGTAAAAGTGACCCTCAATTCAAGGGACGTCATTCATGGCTTTTATATCCCGACCTTCAGGATTAAACAGGATGTTGTCCCGGGGGCAGAGAAATATATCTGGTTTACGCCGGATGAGGAAGGGACCTATGATCTGTTTTGTACTCAATATTGCGGATTAGGGCATTCAGGCATGTTATCGAAGGCAGTCGTCATGAGCGGGGAAAAGTTTCAGGAATGGTATTCCGGGAGGACCGAGGTCCCTAAGGTTGCACTTGCAGCAAAATCCATAGAAGTGATGGTGGAGGAGGGAAAGGAGTTATATAGGACCAAAGGGTGCATCGCTTGCCATACCATTGATGGCACTAAGCTCGTAGGCCCTTCATGGAAGGGGATATGGGGAAGCAGGGTACAAGTTATAAGTGCAGGAGAGCAAAGGGAAGTTCTGGTAGATGAAGAATACATCCACAGATCTGAGTTTGAGCCGCAAGCCGACGTGGTGGTCGGTTATCCTCCGGTGATGCCGCCTCAGAAAGGGCTTCTTACAGAGGAAGAGATTAAGGCCATTACTGAATACATAAAGACCTTAAAATAGTTTGGGCCTTTCTAATAATCGCGTCCCCTGAAATCTCCTCATAGTTGAGGAGGCCTTCAGGTGTTCCGCTCTTCGGCATTTTTCGTACAGCGAGGGAATAAACAGGGACAGAGGGGGCAGTCACTGCGCTTCGAACCGCTTCTCCAATGCCTCCTTCTGCAAAATGGTCTTTCACTGTAATGATTGCTTTCGTGGCAGTTGCAGCCTCCTGGAGTGTTGTCTGGTCAAGCGGTTTGATGCAGTAGAGATCGATCACGCGGATATGGTCATCCTCTTTCTTCAATTCTTCATAAGCATGGAGCGCTTCATGCGCACTAGGAATTTGCTTTTTCGAGGTTAGAATAGCAGCATGAGATTTTTGTGTCAATGGAGATTTTGCCTGCGGTATATGGAGGGCAGTTATACAAGATCTTAGGTCAGGGGGCATAAGCAAGGATGGTAACGTTAACCGAAAGATTAAAGGTTAAGGAAAAACCACTATGCGAAAAATCATAGCAAACACATTCGTAACGCTCGATGGCGTGATGCAAGCCCCAGGCGGGCCGCAGGAAGATCCGACCGGCGGCTTTCGCTGGGGCGGATGGACGGCCACTTACTTTGACGACACAATGTTCAAAAACATGGGAGAGTTCATGACAAAGCCGTTTGACCTCTTGCTTGGGAGAAGGACATATGAGATCTTTGCCGCCCACTGGCCGTATGCCAAAGATGACCCTTTTGCAGCCGGACTCAATAAGGCGAAAAAGTACGTTGTTTCAAAAACGCTTGATGCGGTGAACTGGAACAATTCCACGCTGATAATCGGAGATGTGGAGGAAAAAATAAAGAAACTCAAGGAAGAGGACGGGCCAGAGCTGCAAGTGCATGGCAGCGGTAATCTGATTCAAACACTGCTCAAACACGACCTTATCGACGAGTTTCGGATAATGACTTTCCCGATTACCATAGGAAAGGGCAAGCGGCTATTTGGCGAAGGTACACAGCCGTTCGCTTTTAAGCTCACTGATAGCAAAACCTCAAGCACCGGAGTCATCATGGCCATCTATGAGCGAGCTGGAGAAATCAAGAGTGGATCATTTGAGTTTGATATTCCGACCGAGGCGGAAATCGCAAGACGCAACCGTCTCGCCGATGAGGAGAAGGCTGAAATTAAAAATTGGGGAGAAACACTATGACAAAACTCGCACGTCGAGTAGATGCTGCTCTCAGGAGCAGCACCCCTCACAGAACCGGACTTGCAGATTTTAACTCATCACCCATCACCCCTTTACCTTTGGCCTCTTATTTGCCTCAAGGACCCTTTTTCTCAATCGAGTGGAGTGGGGGGTCACCTCAACCAGCTCATCTTCTTTGATAAACTCTAACGCCTGCTCAAGACTCAGTATCTTTGGTGGTACCAGCTGCAGGCTTTCATCAGAACCTGATGCACGCATGTTGGTTTGTTTCTTTTCCCTGACGACATTGACATCCAGATCATTCTCCCTTGAATTTTCGCCGACGACCATCCCCTCATAGACCGGTGTATTCTCGTTAATGAAGAGTACCCCGCGCGGCTGTAAATGGAAGAGCGCATAGGTCGTCGATTTGCCTGTCCTGTCTGAGACAAGCGCCCCTGTCTGCCTCTTGGACATGGGACCGCACCAGGGTTCATGGCCATCAAACAGGTGGTTGAGGAGTCCCGTGCCCCTGGTGTCTGTCATGAACTGTGATCTGAATCCGATCAGCCCCCTCGACGGAATCCTGAACTCGAGCCTCACCCTGCCGTGACCGTTGTTCTGCATCTTCAGCATCTTTCCCTTTCTCATCCCAATCTGCTGGGTTACCACGCCTATAAATTCTTCAGGCACATCGATGACGAGCAGTTCCATCGGCTCATGTAAGACGCCGTTGATCTCCTGTGTGATTGTCTCAGGCATGGACACGGAGAGCTCATATCCCTCACGCCGGATCATCTCGATGAGGATGGCGAGCTGTAATTCCCCGCGTCCCATCACCTTGAATGAATCCGTATTATCAAAATCGACCCGTATGGAAACATTATAGAGCAACTCCTTTTCAAGCCTCTCCCTGAGATGCCTTGATGTCACATATTTTCCATCCCTGCCTGAAAAGGGGGATGTATTCACAGCGAAGACCATGGATATGGTCGGCTCATCCACCTTGATCCTCGGCAAAGCACTGGGCCTTTCTGCATCTGTAATGGTATCCCCGATGTTTACCCCCTCCATACCTGCCAGGGCAACAATATCTCCAACAGAGGCACTCCTGGTCTCTATCTTCTCCAGTCCCTTGAAGGTATAAAGAGAGGTGATCTTTGTGATCACCTTATCTTCGTTGCTGTTTATCATGGCAATCGCATCTCCAACATTGACAGTGCCAGAAAAGACCCTGCCAATGGCGAGTCTCCCTACGTAGTCGCTGTAATCTATATTGGTAACCAGGATCTGGAGGGTCCCGTTAATGTCTCCTTCAGGGGCCGGGACTGCCTTAAGAATCAGCTCAAACAGGGGCTTTAAATCATCCGAATCATCATTTAAGTCACGTTTTGCAATACCCCTTTTTGCGTTGGTGTAGGCAATTGGAAAATCAAGCTGTTCTTCAGTCGCATCGAGGTCAATAAAAAGGTCATAGACTTCGTTGAGTACCTCCTGAATCCTTGCATCAGGCCTGTCGATTTTATTGATGACCAGAATCGGCGGCAGTTTAAGTTCAAGCGCCTTTCTCAAAACAAACCTTGTCTGCGGCAAAGGCCCCTCTGAGGCATCCACCAACAAGAGCACCCCGTCTACCATCTTCATGGTCCTCTCAACCTCGCCTCCAAAGTCCGCATGTCCGGGGGTATCGACAATATTTATCTTTACGCCATTGCATTCAATGGCCGTATTCTTTGCCATGATAGTAATCCCCTTTTCCTGCTCCAGGTCGATATTATCCATCACCCTCTCCTGGACCTTTTCATTGGCGCGGAAGATCCCTCCCTGCCTTAACATCCCGTCCACCAGGGTCGTTTTACCATGGTCGACATGGGCTATAATGGCTATATTCCTGATATCCTCACGCTTCATAAGACCTCACTTTGTTGATGGTTATCACTCACAAATAAAAAAAGCCGCAGGATCAAAAGCTCTTGCGGCCTCCTGAACGCCAAAGACTTCTGAAAACGACCCTATGCAAAAATGAGTATGACATAGATGAAATGTAAAATCAACAAGCAAGTTAAAAAATTTTGTTTATA
>JAHFEQ010000086.1 GCA_023248395.1 Nitrospirota bacterium | reverse complement strand
CACATCCTTGAGGAAAGGACTGTTTTCAACAAGGAACAGCAGGCGAAATATTCAGAACTGCTCAAAGGGCGTTGTGAAATAGAAAAGATACATGAGAAAGAAAGGAATTATTAATTGCCAACAAAGGGGGTACCCTATGTACCAGAAAAAGTCTGTATATTCAATCGTATTAATTTTATCCATCTTTGTTTGCGGTAAAGCAGCAAGCGGAGCTATGGATAGCATGCGGGAAAGCCATATGATGGAGCACAGGAGGGGGAATAGTATGCCTGGTATGCCCGATGAGTCATGCATGAAAGGGCCTGGTATGATGATGCCCAATATGGGTGGGCCTATGATGAAGAATGGCATGGGCATGCATAAGATGAATCCATGGGAATATCTGAAGGAGAGGTTCCATATTACGGATGAACAGGCCACTAAACTTGGGAAAATTTATTCTGACTATCGTAAAGAGGTGTTAAGGAAAAGGGCTGATATTGAGATTGCAGAAATGGAACTAAGCGAATTGTTGGAGACAAAGGGTTCTGATGGAAGTACAATAGAGGAAAGTGTTAATAAGTTAGAATCGTTAAGGTCTAACCTGAGTCTGTACAGAATAAAGTCTCTCCTCAAAACCAGGGAATTTCTGTCAGATGAGCAGTATGAAGGTCTGGCAGGTTATTTCGTCAGGTGGGAGGGACATTACAGGATGAAGGGCATGCAGCATAGATGCATGGATGGCATGATGGGCAGCATGGGGACGATGGAATGCAGGTAAACAGAACTCAACCTCCTTGTGACTCAAGACGAGCCCCGATAGGGCGGTGATAGGTTAGTTGAGCAAAGGACCTCCTATAACATGCCTTGATATTGACACAAGAGTATTCCCTGCTGTAAACTGAACAAGTATTCACATGAACAAACGTTCAGGAACAGAATCAAAGAAAAAGATCATCAATGCGGCCTTAAAGGTATTCACAGAGCATGGATATAAGGGGGCAAGCATGAGAATGATTGCGGGAGCCGCAGATATCAGCGTTGGCGGCCTTTACCTCTATTTTGATAACAAAGAAGATCTCTATCTTACCCTCATGAAAGAAACCTTCAGCGACTTTACTCAGAAGGTGAGTAGTGCGCTCAAAGATACGAGGACCTCGTCAGAGGCATTTAATTTATTTATCACCCTTTATCTTAACAATGCAAAGGAACACAGGGGCCTTATCCTCATTCAGGGGAGGGAGCATAAATTTACTTTCGGGATGGATATAAAAAGGAGGTTTTTCATTCATCAGAGGGGCGCTATTGAAGAGATTATACAGAGGGGGATAAAATCAGGTGAATTCAGGAAATGTAACGTGAAGGAGGCTTCAAAGATCATCTTCTGTGTATTGAGGGGGTTCATCCTGTCGCTTATTGTAGAGCCCGCTGCCCTTTTTTCTCCTGAGGAGTGCAGCAATCTTATCCTTAAGGGATTATTAAAGAACAATTCGGAAACTGCTTTGGGGGAGACAAATGGCAGTTAAAAGAGGGTCGCCCTTCGGAAGAACGGAAGCGATTTATGCTTTCCTAAAGCCCTTCGTTTTCATAACCGCATTACTTACGGCCTGTTCCGGTGGAAAACCAGAACAACCGGTAAAGGAACCGGTGGTACCGGTGGCTGCCGCCGCAGTGATCCAAAAGGCAGTCCCTGTTCAAATGGATGCCATAGGTAATGTGGAAGCCTATTCCACGGTAGGGATTAAGGCCCAGGTGGGAGGGGAACTTACGCATGTCTATTTTAAAGAAGGTCAGGATGTGCGCAAAGGGGATATCCTCTTCAAGATTGATACACGTCCCTATGAAGCCGCCCTCAGGCAGGCGGAAGCGAACCTTGCGAAGGACACTGTGCAGATGGAAAATGCACGTGAGGTGGCCCGTCGCTATGTAGAACTTGTCAAAAAAGGTTATATAGCTCAGGAACAGTATGATCAAATTCGGACCAACGCCGCTGCCCTTGAGGCTACCGTAAATGCAGATAAGGCGCTGGTCGAGAATGCCCGTTTGCAATTAAAATACTGTTCCATTTACTCTCCGATTACCGGCCGTACAGGGGGGCTGATAGTGAACCAGGGGAATCTTATAAAGGCCAATGCCGACAACCCGATGGTCGTCATCAACCAGGTTCAACCGATCTATGTGAGCTTTTCTGTACCTGAAAAATACCTGTCAGAGATAAAAAAGTACAAGTCAGCCGGGAAAATAAAGGTTGAGGCTGTTATAGCAAAAGATGAGAATGACACGGCAGAAGGGGCGCTAACCTTTATCGATAACGTTGTCGACAGCGCCACAGGGACGATAAAGCTTAAGGCAACCTTTGCCAACAAGGAAAAACGGCTCTGGCCCGGGCAATTCGTCAGCACGATCATGACTCTGACCACCCAGCCCGATGCGATTGTAGTTCCTTCTCAGGCGGTTCAGACCGGACAGAACGGACAGTATGTCTTCGTTGTTAAGAATGACCTCACGGTTGAATCCCGTCCCGTCGTTGTGGTTAGAACGCTTGGTGACGAAGCCGTTGTTGAAGGGGGGCTTCAGGCAGGGGATAAGGTGGTGACTGACGGCCAGCTTCGTCTTGTTCCTGGGGCCAGGGTGGAAATTAAAAGCGACAATCAGGACGGTAAGTAATGAATATAGCAGAGATCTTTATCCGCAGGCCGATTATGACGACCCTCGTCATGCTGGCCATCCTTATCTTTGGCATCATGGGGTACCTGAAATTGCCTGTGAGCGACCTGCCGAATGTTGATTTTCCAACCCTATTAGTCACTGCCACTCTTCCGGGGGCCAGCCCTGAGACCATGGCGTCTGCTGTTGCCCTTCCTCTGGAACGGCAGTTCTCTACCATCGCGGGTCTCGATTCCATGAACTCAACCAATGGCCAGGGGAATACCCAGATTACCTTACAATTTAACCTGAGCAGGAATATCGATGCAGCAGCACAGGATGTCCAGGCAATGATCGCCAAGGCGGCGCGTCAACTTCCAACGGGAATGCCGGCTCCCCCTTCTTACCAGAAGGTCAACCCTGCTGACCAGCCTGTTCTCTACCTCGCCCTGAGTTCTCCGACGCTTCCCCTCTCGGCAGTGAATGAATATGCGGATACGCTTATTGCCCAGCGTATTTCGATGGTGAGCGGGGTGGCGCAGGTCCAGATCTTTGGATCTCAAAAGTATGCGGTACGAGTTCAGCTTGACCCCAAAGTCCTTGCCTCGCAGGGCATCGGGATCGATGAAGTGGCAGGTGCAGTCCAGAAAGGGAACGTAAATCTGCCAACAGGGGCATTATACGGAAAAAGCCAGGCATTCACGATACAGGCCACCGGCCAGCTTTATAATGCCGAAGCCTATCGCCCTCTGATTGTAGCTTATCGTAAAGGTTCCCCTGTACATCTTGAGGAACTCGGCAGGGTGATTGACAGTGTCGAAAATGATAAGATAGCGAACTGGTATAACAATACCCGTGCCATTGTCCTTGCGATCCAGCGCCAGCCCGGTACAAACACCGTGGAAGTCGTGGACTCGATAAAGGAACTCCTCCCCACCTTCCGTGCTCAAATGCCTGCGTCGGTTAATCTTAATATCCTTTACGACCGGTCTGCCTCAATCCGGGAATCGGTGAATGATGTTAAATTCACCCTTGTTCTGGCAATCAGCCTCGTCGTCCTGGTGATCTTCCTGTTCCTGCGGAACCTCTATGCCACCATCATCCCCAGCCTGGCGCTCCCCATGTCGATTATCTTTACCTTTGCCATTATGTATCTGCTGGGATACAGCCTTGACAACCTGTCGTTAATGGCCCTGATCCTTGCTGTCGGGTTTGTCGTGGACGACGCCATCGTCATGCTGGAAAACATTGTCCGTCACATGGAAAAAGGGGAGGGTGTTCTTCAGGCAGCTCTTAACGGCTCTAAAGAAATCGGTTTTACCATTTTATCCATGACCCTTTCCCTTGTCGCGGTTTTCATACCGGTACTCTTCATGGGCGGGATCCTCGGACGTTTGCTCTATGAATTCGCAGTGACGATCAGCGTGGCTATCCTGGTCTCCGGTTTTGTCTCTTTAAGCCTCACCCCGATGCTCTGCAGCAGGTTTCTCAAGCCCTATGGCACGGAGAGACATTCGCGTCTGTACACCATCATGGAGCGATTCTTTGAAGGGATGCTCCGTGCTTATGAATGGAGTCTTAAAGGTGTTTTAAGGTACAGGCGGACGACGATGATCATTACCGCTATCCTCCTCATGGCAACCCTCTATCTGTTTGGTCAAATCCCGAAAGGGTTCCTTCCGAGTGAAGACACGGGCCAAATCTTTGCTTTTACAGAGGCCCGGCAGGGAATTTCCTTTGATTCGATGGTGGAGCATCAACAGACGCTGGCCGCCGTTGTTCGTCAAGATCCGAACGTGGATTCATTCATGTCAGGTGTTGGCGCAAGCGGGGTCAGTGTGGCCAGCAATGCAGGCCGTATCTTCATCCGATTGAAACCCCGTTCAGAACGCCGTCTGAGCGCAGACGAGATTATTCAGGAGTTTCGGAAAAAGGTGGCCCATATTACAGGAATCCAGATGTTCATGCAGAACCTTCCACCCATCCGTATCGGGGGTCAGTTGACAAAGAGCCAGTACCAATTTACCTTACAGAGTCCGGATACCAATGAACTTTACAAATATGCCGCTGACCTTGAATCCAAGATGCGCACCCTGTTGCAACTCCAGGACGTCACCAGCGATTTGCAGATAAAAAATCCCCAGGTGAATGTGGAGATTGACCGGGATAAAGCTTCAGCCCTCGGTATTACAGCCCAGCAGATTGAAAGCGCCCTTGGTATCTCCTATGGCTCACAGCAGATATCGACCATCTATGCGCCCAATAACCAGTATCAGGTGATCATGGAAGTTGAGCCACAGTATCAGAGGGAGCCTTCCGCCCTCTCCATGCTCTATGTAAGATCATCGTCAGGGAAACTCATCCCTTTAAATACCGTGGTCAATCTGAGGCAAAATGTGGGCCCCCTCTCTGTGAACCATCTGGGACAGCTTCCTGCGGTTACTATTTCATTCAATCTCAGGCCAGGGGTATCTCTTAGTGATGCCGTGGCCGTTGTTAACAAACTTAGCCGGACTATACTTCCCCAGACGATCAGCACCAGTTTTCAGGGCGCTGCCCAGGCATTTCAATCGTCCCTGCAGGGACTGTGGCTTATTTTGATCATGGCCATCCTTGTAATCTATATCGTACTGGGAATTCTCTACGAAAGTTTCATCCACCCCCTGACCATACTTTCAGGCATTCCTTCCGCCGGTTTAGGAGCTTTGTTAACCCTGCGGTTATTTCATATGGATCTCAATGTCTACGCCTTTGTCGGCGTTATTATGCTCATCGGCCTTGTAAAAAAGAACGGTATCATGATGATCGATTTTGCCCTGGCTGCCCAGAGAAATGAAGGGAAGAGTCCCATCGATGCCATCTACGAAGGATGTATCATCAGATTCCGTCCCATCATGATGACCACGATGTCTGCCCTGATGGGGACGCTCCCGATTGCCATCGGTTTCGGTGCAGGGGCCGAAGCGCGACGGCCCCTGGGCCTTGCCGTGGTCGGCGGTCTGCTGGTTTCCCAAGTGCTGACACTGTATGTGACCCCTGTCTTTTATTTCTATATGGAGTCCTTCCAGGAAAAGGTGGGCAACTGGTTTGGTAAGAGCCGGGGTAAGCAAAGAGAAAGGAATCATGCGATAGGGACAGGAGGCCGGATATGAAAAGATTGATTCTCCTCGTATTGTTTTCCACATTAATTATCCCTTTTAACGCGAGGGCAGAGGAGGCCATCAAAAAGGGCGAATTGCTCAATCTGGAACGATGTATCGAGATCGCCCTTATAAAACACCCCAACATCGTTGCTTCAGCAAATACGGTCAATGTCAATCAGAGGAGGGTCGGACAGGCCGAAGCCAATTATTATCCCCAACTGAATCTGTCAGCCGGTTATAGGAAATTCTCCGGTGTTTCAGGCAGTACCACCGGTACTACTACTTCAAGAACTGCAAGTGGTTCTTTTGATCAGTATTCAAGCAGTGTCACGCTAAATCAGAACCTCTATGATTTTGGTAAGACCCCGACCCAGGTGAAGATCCAGGATTTGAATCTGGATTCATCACGCTCAGACCTTGAGAATGTATCAGAGCAGATCATCTTCAATGTCAGGCAGGCATACTATACTGTATTGCAGGCCAAACGAAACCGGGATGTTTCAGCGGATACGGTGAAGCAATTCCAGTTGCACCTTGAACAGGCCAAGGGATTTTATGAGGTCGGCACCAGACCCAAATTTGATGTCACTAAGGCTGAGGTGGATTTGAGCAATGCAAAGCTGAACCTGATAAAGTCTGAAAACGCCCTGAGAATAGCCATCGTTAATCTCAATAATGCCATAGGCATCCCGGATGCCCCTGAATATACTGTTGAGGACAATCTTTCCTTCCAGGGATACAATATAACCCTTGAAGATGCTATTAAAAGGGCCTATGAAAACAGGCCTGACCTCAAATCACTCATCACAAAAAAGGGTGCAGCAGAGGGGTCCATTGAACTTGCAAAGAAGGGTTACTATCCGGCACTATCAGGCAATGCCTCTTACAATTGGTCCGGAGAGAAAATTCCCCTTGAAGAGGGTTGGAATATCGGGGCAACCCTTTCATTTCCCATATTCAGCGGCTATCTGACGACCTATCAGGTGGAGGAATCAAGGGCGAATCTGAATGTCTTAAACGCCAATGAAGAGTTATTAAGACAGAATATCTTCCTGGAGGTGCAGCAGGCGTATTTGAACCTCAGAGAGGCAGAGGAGAGGATTCCTGCGGCAGAACTCACAGTAAAACAGGCCGAGGAAAATTTCGAGATAGCCAAGGGAAGATATGAGGCAGGCGTGGGTAATCCGGTTGAGCTGACGGATGCCGAGGTGGCGTCGGCTAACGCAAAGACAGCCTATATCCAGGCCCTTTATGACTACAAGACCGCACAGGCAAGCCTTGAGAAGGCGATGGGGATAAGATGAAAAAGATATTAATTGGCATTCTAATCGCTGCAATTGCTGGCGTAGCTGTACTTATACAGTTCAGGAATAATGGACAGGAAATGAAATTCAGAACTGACAAGGTCTCAAGGGGCGATATAAAGGAAACGGTTACTGCTACCGGTACTGTCAATGCGGTAACCACAGTCCTTGTGGGAACTCAGGTCTCAGGGACGATGAAACAGATCTATGTTGATTTCAACTCGCCTGTAAAAAAAGAACAGGTCATCGCACAGATTGATCCTGCTATATTTGAGGCCCAGGAGGAACAGGCTAAAGCCAACCTCCTTTCAGCCAGAGCAAATCTGGAAAAGGCTGAGGCAGCGCTTGTTGATGCAAAAAGGACAATGGACCGGAATAAGGAACTCTTTTCAAGAAACCTCATTGCAAGGAGTGAACTGGATACAGCAGACACAAATCATGAAACAGCAAAGGCCCAGGTCAGTGCGGCAAAGGCCCAGATTGCCCAGACAGAGGCGGCACTGAAGCTTGCCGGGACAAATCTTAGATACACAAGAATAGTCTCTCCGGTGGATGGAATTGTTGTTTCAAGGAATGTCGATG
>JAHFEQ010000119.1 GCA_023248395.1 Nitrospirota bacterium | reverse complement strand
CCGCATCACTCTCGTTGCCGAGCATATAACGGCAGATATTGTAAACCCTGTCCTGATACTTGAGAACAAGCTTTTCAAAGGCCGCCTGGTCACCCTTATTAAATCTTTCTATCAGCAACAGATCATTATTATTTGGATTCATATTAATAATCTTAAACGATGTGTCTATAGATTATGTTCCGTAGGAAAATAAAGAAATTTTCCAGAGGACTCTGCTCTTAAGCAGGTTCATTATGCCCGTTTGAAAATTTATGAGTAATCAAAAAAGGTATGACCACTATCTGAGCCAGGCCCAAAAAGGAGAAAAGAGACAACATGTCCGATATACCTCAAGAAAGCCCGCCCATAGCTGACGGGGCCATCTGAGACACTAACCACTTTGTGATGCATGTCTTAACGTTCCACATACTTGCACGTGCCGCATGGGACTTGAGACCCTAAAATTCCCGCTTCTTCTCCCCTCCCTGCTTCTTACCCGATTCATCAGTAGACCCCCTCCCCCAGAGGCTATCGATAAGGCCGCCTAATATGCTCGAGGACCTCTTAAACTCCCTGCTCCCAGGAGGCTGTGAGCGCGCTCAGAGGAATACGCTCTCCCTTCTCTGTAATCAAAGAGAGATTATTTGGATCTATTGTAAGTGGATTCCGCGTCTCCATCAAAATTAACCCCCGGGTTTGTCTCTTCTACAACGGTTCGGGTGGTAATCTGGGTCGAGAGATCTAACTCAAAGAATCCTTTTATATTCTTTTGAGGTAATGGTATCTCTTCAGCACATAAAGGTGTCGCATAAAAATAGAGAGATAGAAAAGGAATAAAAGACATTATTAGGAATAGTCTATACCTTTTATATTTTTTGACCTTCATGTAGAAATAATAGACCTGTTGGGAATAAAAGGCAACTACGGAGGGAACCCTATCCATCCCGATCGCCTCAATCTCTATCTCATGCCTCTCCCCTATCCCTACAGCAGTTTCTCGTACGATCTGCATAACTTCTTCATCCAATAACACCTTCCTATATTTCACCGGAGAAACAATATGATAATGTTTCATGTCTTCTCAGCAAAGTCAAACACAGGAACCTCTATGGTCTTAATAGGCCGGAACTTATCCTTTGCAAATTTCAACAGCTTGTCAGTAACTTCAGGAGAATAAATTCTCTCTCCGCATTTATTACAAACCCGGGCAGGGACATGCTCTACAAAGAGGTATTTGTCTCCCTCTTCATAAGTGAATATAACAACTTTCTCCTCTAACATGCCACCACAGAATACGCACTTCATTATAGATCGCCTCCTGATTTTACAATCAATCCATTCCTCCGGATCTGGGTCATACGTAGTGATGACAACAACCACAGGTAGTAATGAAACTTGAATATATAAATCCCTTCCTTTCTCAGTCTTGCCATAAATAAGACAGCTTGCTGAAGCCACTCTTTCTAAAGTTGACAGCTTGATATCCTCTACATGATTCTCTATCCGTGAGATTGCGGTCTTCTTGGTTTTAAGCCTTTTGAGCCGAACGTTATTCTAAATTCCCATATGTCTTCCGTCCCTGCAATCTTTTTAAAATACGAAGATGGAACAATATCCAAATCCTCTATAGGTTTTAGGACCCATCTTACTTTCTGTGCAGTCTTCCCGGGCAGTGATTCTATAAATTCTTGTATCGGGCATTTTCCATCGGATGTTTTATAGAAAGTAATGGTTCTACCCACAAAAGTATGTTAACTTACATGTTAACTTTCTTCAAGAGGCATTCCACGGTCAATAAGGAGCTCACATTGATGAGCCATGCCTTTAATCTGGCTATAAAAGAATGGGACTGGATAAGGTGGAAGGATGAATCTGAGATTGCCGAGGTGCCGCAACCCCTTGATTTACTGGAGCGGGAAACGGGATTTGAACCCGCGACCCTCGCCTTGGCAAGGCGATTTAACCAGTTTTTTTAAGTGGGCCTCCTGTCTGCAAAATTCCATCAAACCCTTTATTATCAAGGAAGTTCAGCGTTCTGTTATTTAATGTATATTCTATCCATTAATGCGGTTTCGGATAAATTCGGTGACATTTTGGTGACAGTATGGTTACAGCAGAAATTATAGAGGAGGTATTATGTTTCTTGATTCCGTGATGTTATAGTCATATAATGATGACATAAAATGACCGTGGGGGATTAATAAATGGTTAAAAAATATTATAAGGTTATTTTTGAAACCCAGGAAGAAGGAGGGTATACCGTAACCGTGCCTTCCCTACCTGGCTGTATCTCTGAAGGAAACACTTACGATGAGGCCTTGGCCAATATAAAAGAGGCTATAGCCCTGTATCTGGAAAGTCTGCAGGCTGATGGTCTTCCTATTCCAGATGAGAATCATCTTATTGTAGAAGTAGAGGCCCCTTATGTCCATACTACCAGCACTTAAAAGCCGGGATGTCATCAGTGCAATTGAGAGGGCAGGTTTTATAGAACATAGGCAACGGGGTAGCCACAAGATTTACAAGAAAGGTAATCTGCGTATCACTGTCCCTGTTC
>JAHFEQ010000085.1 GCA_023248395.1 Nitrospirota bacterium | reverse complement strand
CTTTAAACCTTAGAACGCCTGACCTGTGGTGGCCTGAACCGGCAGGTGATTCAACAATCGGGGCGCCGTATTCCCTGCCCGCTTCATCTCTTAAGGATACGATACTCTCCAATTGATACTGGTCGAGCTCTGCACTGTGCGTATCAAATTTAACCTCAAAGGCAGGATCATCTTCCCCAGGATTTTGATAGGTGACCTCAACAGTTACACCACCTGCCTCTGCTTTTTTTGTAAGGACACCCGGCTCCTTTGTCCCGGGACTCTTTGTCCGGGTACCAGACTCATATGCTTCGCCCATCGTTTTACCGTCAGTCCCTTTCACAGCCTCATCGTACCCCTTCATCATCTTCTCCATATGCTCCATCATCCCCTCTAACTTCTCTCTGTCTCCTCCATCTTGGATTGTATCTTCCATCATCCCCATCATCTCGTACATCATCCCCATCACGTGGCGCATCATACGCATCATCTTGTGCATCTCCTCCATTTTCGATTCATCCGATTCATCCATTGATTGGGATGGGGACATCATCTGATCATGCTTCATCATCATCCGGGCTGTGGATAATGCCGGAAACAGTATCGCTAAAGAAACAGTTATTATGGCTATCCTAATAAATTTATTCATGGCATATCCCTCCTTGTTAAGGTATGGAAGTAAAACTCTTTTTCCTCTGAGATTCCCTGATGTAAACAGACTGCCTTTTTATCTTTTTTGGACTTTCTTATATCATATTCTACTATGTGTAGAATTACAATGCCATAAATACTTATTAAAAGCAAGAAACCTTTCACTCTTTCTAATGACCTCTATTTTCATAAACAAAGAAGGCGAAGATTCTTTCATGTTCTCCCTTTTCTGGCATTATCATCGCCTCAATGTGATAATTTCCTATTTCAGAAAAGTCGAAGTAGTATCCGAAATTTGTTCTACCACTGATGGTCATCGGTTCCAGCATTTTGCTGACCTTTGTGCCATCCGGCTTATGGATATTTACAGTAACAGATGCATCACTTATTATCTTTCCCGTTTTTTCATCCTCCAGATGGATGAGCAGGTGATGGGTACCCTTAGGACCGCCATGCATCTTTATTTCAGGGTGCTCATCCGGATGCTTTTTGATCTCCTCAATATGTACCATGGCCAGCATTACCTTAATCCCGGCAACCGTTTTTACATCGTGCTGTGCAAGGATTGGATAAGAATAAGACAAGAGCATTATGATGAAAATCCCTGTGAACAAAGATTTGTAGGCATGTTTCATAGCAAAACCTCAGGTTAACTTCGAAAAAAATGGATTTGTTTTATTTATCATTGCCCTATCCTTCTGCTTATGAAGTTATAGATAGGCATAAAAACAATTCCGATATAAGCACCGTAGATAAAACTCTCTACAAGACCGAGAAGAAATCCGCCAATAGTCAGCCACTTAAATGCAGGAAGTACTGCCTCAAGAAAGAGGGCCATCCCATGCAGCCTTTGAGGAACAACGAGCCCATAAATCACGCATAGGATATATGTGAATGTTGCAAAGATACCCAATGACCAGCTTACCACCGTTACTTTTAACAGCATCCCTTTCCCCCTTTTTTATCTTTGTTCTCCGAGGAGTTTTCACCGGAATAGCCTTTCCGCTTCTTCTCTTCTTCCTCTTCATGGTCGCCATGTCCGCCCATTCCGCATCCGCCATGGCCAAAAAAGTGGATGACTATAAAAAATATCAAGAATAAAAGGAAAAACCAGTTCTCTCTAATCCATTCCATGAGGTTATCTCCTTCGCGGCATCATCGAGCCCGAGAATTTTTCCGAACTGTTACCAGCGAAACTGTTATAAGGGTTGCAACAAGAAATCTTGCAAACATCATCTGAGTCACCTCCCTTCCTCTATCTCTTTAATGCCATCCCCTTTCTCAAGCTCAGGCTCAACAGGACAGTCAGGGCAGGACGCTTTTCCAGTATGCTCGTGTACTACCGATTCCTCTTTTTGTTTCTCCTTATCATGCCCGCCCATCATTCCACGATGATGACCAAATCCTAAAAAACCGACTACCATAACAATAATCATTACAACCATTACTGTCGACATCTCACACCTCCTCTTCCCCTCTCTTAAGCCACATCTCATATAGAGAGATAAATATCTGTGCCCCGAAGGCAAGGCCCATCAGGGCACCACCTATGATCACCGTATATGCAAAGGCTGTCTGGAATTTTGTAAACCACCACGAGCCTATATCCATCCAGATGGCCACAAAGGGGAGGGCTATAACAATAAGCCTTGAATACACATTGATCTCACTCATGGAAAAGATCATGCCGGTCAATATAAATATGAAGCTCATTCCAAAGAGGTGGATATGAGAGACACGGGAGAGAACCCTGATCGATTCCCCGAGGTCTATGTCTGTGATAATCCTGACCTCTTCATAGGTTGTGAGGGGGATTAAGCCAGATTCAGGACTATGGCATACTGCGCAATTTTGTTTAAATATAGGTTCTACCTTTAAGAACCCTTCAGTAGGAGCGCCATCCTCAATCCAGCGGGATATCTCCCTTTTTTCATCAGGGGTCAGCCTCTCTCCCATATTCCCTCTCATGGCCTTCTCAAGTCGTGTATCCCCACGGTTGCCATAGTATTTGAGAAGGGTCGCCTGTAGAAGACCCATACCCATCTCCCTGTGGGGTTCTATATCAAGAAGGTAGAGGTACAGCAGGGCAAATATATAGGCAATCCCCATGGTCAGAAGAAAGCTGGTAAAGAGAACCTTTACCGGAAGTGAAAGGTCTCGTAAGTTAGGAAATCTTTTCATGCCTATACCTAACAAGTATTGGGCGACTTCTTACTTCTGTCGTGGGACGCGGGCTAAAGCCTGCGGCTACAGGGAGATGCATCAGCCTGGATGTTTTGTACTAAAAGGCGTAACTTACCCTTGCCAGATATCTTTCCTGCGTTGCCTCTGCAGAGATATTGAAATCTTCGTCTGTCTCCAACTTAGAGTATTCAAAGAAAAATTTCATATTCTCGGCAAAGAAATAGCTCAGATTGGCCGTCGCCTGTGTCTGATCTTTGTTATTATCTTCATCAGATACACTGTCCCATCTCAGGGCGACTATGAGCCGCGGCATGACAAGATAGTCCGCCTCAATAAAATATCCGGTGAACTTCCGTTCCATGGAGCTATCCATCGCATTAAACATCAGTGCCTCATTATAGCTATCCTTCATCACCATATACATCCCGAATATATCAAGCCTCTGCATATTTGCATCTATGCTAACTGCGTATCGTGTAATATCTACATCCGGGCCAGTCCCCACATTACTGGGGTCTGTCACATCGGATAGAACATTTTCGCCGCTATATCCCAGTATCCCTATTGTATGTCCATTATGGGTATAACGGATGTTCCCATAGATATCCTTCCTGTCATTGTTATCCGTGAGACTCCCTCTTCCATTGATCAGGCTAATGCCATAATGTATACCCTGCGGGAAATTTCCTTTGATCTCAACGCCGGTCTGTGGGGTCATAAACATGAGACCGTTCATAAACATGTCGGAGGTCATCGACATCGCCGCTGGCATTGTATTGTAGAGGAGATACTGGCTCTCCGTCAGACGTCTCATGGGAGAGATGGGAAGGTCCAGCTCCCTTACCCCTATGGCAACATTCACATAACCCTCCGGTATCCTATCAGGAAGTAGATCGTTTAATATAACAAAGGCCTGAAGGTGTTCCCCTGATACTGTTTCCTGAAGTTCTACATCCTCAGGGGCCGTCTTCTCAAATAGCTTCAGGTCGGTATAATAGGAGACATTTGGCGCAAGAGTCCCTCCTGCAAATAATCTGGCCTCCTCAAAGTCAACCGAGTTCCTGCTATCCTTGGCGCCACCTTTATCCACACTTTCACTCTCCCAGGCTATATTTATAGCGGCAGAGAGAGGAACGGCCTCCTGATAGATATAACTCCCTTTGTCTCCAGGCATACGATATCCATTTTCCCTAAACTGGGATCCAAAGGCATTCAGCTTTGGAAAGGCTACATGGCATACACTGCAAGGCAGGTTGTGTTTCCTTGCAAAGGTCGGGATGGCAGAGGCCTCATTGATGGTGCTTAACCATACAAAGAAAGAGACAAGAATTACTGCAAGGGTTAGAGTGATTTTCCTCATTTTTATCCTCCTTAAATTAAGTTGATGTGAATATTTACAGGGGATCCAGGATGAGATACTCTACGATGCGTAGAATTACTATACCATAGACATTACAAAAATCAAGAAAAATTCCCCATCGCAATAACAGGGAGGTCTGCTCAAAAATACCATTCTATAGAGGTGTAATAGGTATTGGAGAGACTTCCGTATTCGCTATCCACATTACCTGAAAATATCCGGGCCCCGATAACCCAGTCTAAGTTACTAAAGATGTTATACCGTATGTCAGGATTGAAAAATAGACTCTCCTCATCAATATCGTAGATGGCATAGAGATTGAATCTTATAAGGGGTGTAAGGTCATCGCCGATCCCCGCGGCAAGGAAGTTTCTGTTCCTTGTAACGATCTCACCAGTGAACTCTGTTAGGCTAAAAATGGGGATGTCTTTTCCTAAATTTCCTCCATTGTAGAGGTATTCCAATAAGAGATAGAGGTTGTCAGGAAAACTGTAGTCCCCACTTATCACAAAGCGTGTAAAGTCTTTTCCCTCTTTCTGATCTGTAAATACCCCTTCTCCACGTAGACCTCCGTCTCCTATATTCCCGGCAAAGTCAAAGCCCATGACCTTATCCTCCCGGAATTCTCCCAGCATCATGGAGAGGTCATAACCCCTTATATTCGTCCGTACCCTTGCACCGGTACTACTTTTACTCCCTTCATCCCCTGGGGTATATACTATGTTTAAACCACTTAGGGGACCAAGGGAATAATCGATACTCACAGCATCTACCCCAGGTCTTTGATCCCCTTCAATCTTCAAGGGACTTATGGGGTTAAAGAGGTCTGTAGGATTCCAGATGCGGGCCTGGCCCCATGCCACCCTCTGCCTCCCCACGGTAAGATTAAATTCCCTTTTGGAATAGAAGAGATAGAGGCGGTAGAGGGAATGCCTCCAGAAGAGATCATCCCTGTCGGCAACATTCTTGCTGAAATCAAAGAGGGCATCATCCCTTACATTCTTAGCCGCTACAAACTCTCCCTTTTCTAAAAGAGTCCCTATGACGGCCTCGTTATAGTAGATAGATTTAATCAGAATGGTCTCAGTGGGCTTAAGGTCGAACTCAAGCCTCAGGCGGTTTAAGTCACTCCAGTAGTTCTCCTTTAGTAAAAAAGTCTCTCCAGAGGTCAGAAGACTTTTGTAAGAGCCACTCAGGGTAAAGGATGAGGAGAAGGCCTGGACTGGATATAAAAGGAGAGATGAAAGGAGGAGCCAGAAATAGGTGCGGGAAATTGTCATTTATGCCACTATAGTACCATCTTTAAGGCGGACGATACGCCTTGCCCTCTCCATGACCATAGAGTCGTGGGTGGAGAAGATAAAGGTTACCCCCTTCTTCTCATTCAACCCCCTCATAAGATCGAGAAGGGCGGCGCCCGTGTTTGAATCAAGATTGGCTGTGGGCTCATCCGCTAAGACTATGGCCGGTTCTGATACTATTGACCTTGCCACCGCTACTCTCTGCTGCTGACCACCAGAAAGCTCCCTTGGTTTTCTCTTCTCCATCCCCTCAAGACCTACTTCTTTTAATATGGCGAGGGCCCTTTCTCTCCTATCCATTTCCTTCACCCCCTGGAGGAGCATGACATACTCCACATTCTCAAGGGCAGTCAATACAGGGATAAGGTTGTATTCCTGGAAGACAAATCCTATCCTTCTCAATCGTAGTTCTGCCAGCTCACTACTGGGTAATTCCGTAATCTCCCTCCCCTCCACAAAGATCTTTCCTTCTGTCGGCCTGTCCAATCCGCCGATGAGATTCAACAAGGTTGTCTTCCCTGAGCCTGAAGGGCCAACCAGCGCTAAGAACTCTCCCTTTTCTATGGAGAGGTCAACCCCCTGGAGTGCCTCTACAGGCATCCTTTTTTCATTGTATACCTTTCTTAGGGCTAAAACCTTTACAGATTCCATAGATTCCCCTGTCTTGTATCTAAAAATACGGCCCCTTTGATAAAGGGTAGCCGCAGGCTTTAGCCTGCGAAAAGCCGCAACCTAAAGGTTGCGGCTACACAACGCGCATTGCCTCCATAGGCCTTAACCCTGCCGCCTTATACGCAGGATAAAGGGCTGATACAACGGCAGAGACAAATACAACGCCTATAGCTAAATAGAAGCTCATCGGCTCTATTATTGGATAGATCGTCGTAGGATGAAAGGGAATGGTCCTCAGGCCCTCTGACCATTTAGAAAAGTCTATCCCTTTCTTACTGAAATAGGAAAGGAGAGACATACCGCCAGAGACGCCCAGGATAATGCCTGTCAAGCCCATGATAGCCGTTTCAAGCATAATAAGGGATATGATCCTTGACGGCCCTGTGCCGAGGGCCATCATGATGCCCAGCTCCCTTGTCCTTTCTGTAACTGACATAAGGATGGTGTTCAATATCCCAAGGGATGTCACAACAATAAGGATCACCAGGGGGATATACTTGAAGACCTCTGCGAAGGTTTGTAAATCCAAAAGGAAGGCAAGCAGCTCTTTCCAGCTCACCAACTCAAGTTTTCCCATATCAAGCCTTTTCTTCAGGGACTCCATAACCTCCTCAGTATTTATTGAGCTGTCAAGAAATACCGTTATCTCTGTCACATCTTCTCCTAACCCAGTCAGTATCTTCGCATCGCCGAGGGACATCACCACAAGGGCACTATCCATATGGTGGGATCTTCCTGATATCCCTTAGCATAGACCTTTATATGGCCTGTTTGACCTTTAATGCTGTTCTCCAGGGTCTGGGCGGTCATTCCATCCATAATCCCAAAATAGAAGACGATGGCTATGAGTCCTATTGTTATGGAGCCTATGGTGATGAGGGTCCTCCTGGGATTCCTCCAGAGATTCCGCCAGGCCATTTTAATAAAGGGAGTCTGTCTAAACAAAATGCATCGCCTCTACCGGCTTCAGTCTTGCCGCCCGTACAGCCGGGTATATGGAAACAATAAGGGCAGTCAGAAAGACCGCGCCGCAAGACCATAACACGTTTCCCAGATTCGTTTCAGGATAGATTACAGGATTTAAGGTGGCAAAGAGTTCCATCGCCCCTCCCCAACGTGAGAGGTCAAAACCCTTTAGGGCTATCATTCTGTTGCCCCCTATGCCGATACCTGCTCCAAGGATGATCCCAAGAAGTCCTATGAAGAAGGACTCTAACATAACCAGGATAACCACCTGATGGGGTTTTGTCCCCATGGCCATCATGATCCCAAACTCCTTTGTCCGTTCCATGATCGACATGAGCATCGTGTTAAGTATTCCGAGGGAGACAACCACGAGGACTATCAGAAGGATGATATACATAAAAATGTTGTCCAGCTCTATCATCTCCTGCAAGGCGGGCATAAGCTCCTGCCAGGTATATACCTCATATCCCATGGGGAATAGTCTTTTCTTGAGTCGTTGTGAGGCAGGTAAGACATCTTCCGGCCTGTCTACCATTACAGCGATCTCTGTAACCTTATCTCCCAGTGCCGTAAGCATCTGGGCATCTTTGAGGGTGGTAATGACAAAAGACGAATCAAGCTCTATAGCGCCCATCTTAAAGATCCC
>JAHFEQ010000035.1 GCA_023248395.1 Nitrospirota bacterium | reverse complement strand
GATACCTTTTCAAAATATATCATACGGGACCTTTCAGGAAGCAAAGAGGAGTGGCAACGGCTTGGGGTATTAAACTATGAAATGGAGTCGGCCACGCTCCTCACCATGTGTAATGCCATGGGCCTTAAGGGAGGCTGTATCACCGGTGTCATCAGTGAGAGGACAAAGAAGGAGAGGATCATAAAAAGGATGATCGCTACAGCCGAGAAGAATGCGATCACCGTAGCGGTTGAAGCAATAAAACGCCTGGTCTCATTCCCTACTTCTTAATACCCAGCGTCGTCTCCCATATATCCGCATGTTTTTCTTCATCACTGAGGATCTGTTCCATCATCAGCCTGCTTGTGGGATCGCCTGATTCATCAAAGAGTTTGATATGCGTCTTATACACCTGTATCGCCATATTCTCACCCGCGAGGTCATCCTGCATCATCTTATAGAGGTCTCCACCCTTTTTAATCTCAGCGGGAATAAGAGTGGGGTCGCCTCCCAGATAATTGATCCTCTCTGCAATCTTCTCCATATGTTTCATCTCATCCCGTGAAATCTTCTCAAACAGCTCGAGGACGGCAGGGCTGTCGTACCCCTCCCCTGTCCAGTGGTGATGAAGGTATTGCAGGGTTGCCCCTATCTCTAAGGAAAGGGCCTGGTTAAGCGCCTTAATAATCTTGTCTCTGTTCACATCTTTGCCCATCATCGCACCTCCTTATTTATTATAAGAGCTATTTTTAACTAACAAGCCACTTTTGTCAAGAATAAAGAGGGATTCAGACCTTCTTGACGAAAATTTCCTTTGCCAGATCTTTGTCCAGGGCAAGCTCTGTCTCTCCTATCCTGATGACATAGGTCGGCTGTTTCTGGTGAAGGCGTATCACACTCCCTGGAATAATCCCGAGGGAACTGAGACGATCCAGTCTGGCATGGTACTTCGATGAGATAAAGACGATCTTGGCCTCTTCCCCGATATGAAGGTCTGTCAATGACCCTACCAGCGGCTTCACCTCCTGGGAAAACTTCTTACAGCATTCCCCCCTCGGAATGGCCTTTCCGTGAGGGCAGGTCGGCGGATGCCCAAGGAATGTGCATATACTGTCAACGACCACCTGACCCAGGACATGCGTATGTTCCAATTCACAGGCATGGTCCTCTATTTGTCTATCGTCTAATTCAAAGACCTCTGACAGCAGGCGTTCAGCGATCCTGTGCCTTCGAATGATCTCCCCGGCCATTCTCTCCCCTGTCTCTTTAAAGGCAACTCCCCCGCTTCCATGATCTGTAGAAATTAACCCCTTTGATTCAATATCGTTAAGGAGGCGTGCGGCCTGAGGGTCCTCGGATCTCTTGATGATCTTGTCTGCAGTGGCCTCCCCGTCTTCTATCAGCGTCCATATCAACTCAAGGATCTCATCTACCCTGTCCTCTTCAAGTCTTTGTTCCTTTGATTTCTGATAATCCATCAACAGCTCCTTATCTATAATCTAACACCGAGCATATTAAGCGCAAAATTTAACACACCCCCTACAAGGAATGCAAAGGGGAAGATAAACGCCACAATCGCAATGGCCGTCTTAGGTCCACGTTCTTTGATCATCACGAGGAGGTTTGCCACGCAGGGGACAAAGAGTGTGATCGTCACAAGGCTGACCAAAATCTGGTTTGGATTTAACTGCCCGGCCGTCGCAAGGGCATAGAGCCCCGCCGCCCCGTAATCCCGGCGCAAGAACCCAATCAGGAATGCATCCGTCGCCTTCTGAGGAAGGCCAAGAAAATTCACAACGATAGGGGAGGCAAAGACTTCAATGACCTTGAGAACGCCAAGCTTATCGAGGGTAAACAATATCAGTGTCCCTACGATAAAGAGCGGCACGGCCTCATTTAAATACCATTTTATTCTGGATAAGGTTTTAAAGAGAATATTGCTGAGTACAGGCACACGGAGCGGGGGTATATCAAACACAAAATCAGACTCCTCTCCTTTGATCACCTTTGACGCCATATATCCGACAAAAAACAGAACAAACATAATGATAGAGGCCCAGAGCAGTGTCACTGTAAAGGACACCCCTCCGAGCATCCCCAGGATGACACCCAGTTGCGCCGAACAGGGCACACCGAGGGCCAGGAGGAGCGTTACAATGATCCGCTCCTTCCTCGTCTCCATGATCCTTGCGGTCAGTGTGGCCATTGTATCACACCCCAGCCCGAGGACCATCGGCAGCACCGCCTTCCCATGAAGCCCCATGGACTTAAATATCTTATGTACCATAATAGCAAGTCTCGGGAGATAACCAGAATCTTCAAGGATACCGAAGGCAATAAAGAATGTCCCTACAATAGGCAATATGATCGCTATCGAATAGGTGAGGGCCATCGTGATGATCCCATATTCACCGACCAATAGGTCCTTGAAAAAGGAATCAGGGATGAACGTACTTACCATTGTTGTCATATAGGGGTTGATGTAGCTACCAAATAGAGTGTTTTCGAGGAGGTCAACGAGAGTCTGGGCGCCAATGACACCAACAAACTCATACATCAGGAATAGTACAATCAGGAGGACCGGGATACCCCACACCGGGTGCATTGCCCAGTTGCCGAGACGGGCAGTTATCGTGCTTCTGCCAGTATGATATCTTGAGACGACATCCGCAAGAATCCTCTCACACCTCTTCAATCTTATCTGGTTGATGACATACCCAAGCGGCTCATAGAACTTATCCTGTATCTCGCGGCGAATGGACTCGATCCTGCGGATAACAGACATGCTGACATGATCTTTAAGCCAGGGCTTGAGACTCTCATCCCCCGCAAGGAGCATGAGGGAGATCGCACGCTTCGATATATTAACCTCCGGCAGGAGGGTCTCTAACTCCCTGATACCCCCCTCGACCACCCCGCCATAATTTATAGATATAGAAGGGTATATCCTCTGAGAGAGAACCTCCCGCAGCTCTTTTAAACCCTTCTTCTCCACAGCAATCGCAGGAATAATCATTGTACCAATGGCAGCGGCCAGCTTTTCAACATCGATATGAATGCCACGGCTATTGGACTCATCCCACATATTCAGGACAAGGACAAAGGGCAGCCCCATCTCTGCAAGCTGAATCGTTATCAGGAGCCCCCGGCTTAGATTCTTGGCATCAGCCACCTGCACCACAAGCCGTATGGACTCTTTGAGGAGGATGTCCCTTGTGACCACTTCATCCTCAGACATGGGTATCAGGGTATTCACCCCAGGGGTATCCATGACCTGGGTGTCTACGCCGCCCATGTTATACGAGCCTGTTGTCAGTGTTACTGTGGTACCTGGATAGTTTGATACGGTGGCATACCTGCCTGTGAGAAGCCCAAAGATGACACTCTTTCCAACGTTTGGATTGCCGATAATGACAATCTTTTCCCCAGGTTTTATAGACTCTGTACCATGTTCATGCATATCTATTTTATACTAACAGACTCCTGTAGCTGATGTCTATTGAATGTTCCTATTTTTGATACTGGTTATCACTTTCAATGCAATCGCACTATAGAGCATCTGTGAGTACCTGTCAAGGTCTATATTAATTACTTGTAACCTTCAGTGAAGGGTGGGGCCGTTGCCCATTGTAGTTGCCCAATTCATTGGGCTTCCAGACCCATCGAAGCCTGATAAATCAGGCAACTACAACCTGATAGAGGGATTACAATTGCTTAATGCCCGGCAGGCAGGCTATAATGACTGATAATATGCTTCTCGGCGCACATATGTCTATCGCAGGCGGTATCGATAAGGCCATAGAGCGGGGGATCTCCCTCTCCTGCACCACCCTCCAGTTATTTACAAAGAACTCAAATCAGTGGAAGGGCAGGGTCTTGAAAACCGATGAGGTGGAAAGGTTCAAGACCCTCAGGAAAGAGAGCGGAATATCACCCCTCATCGCCCACGACTCCTACCTGATCAACCTTGCCTCAGGCAGCCATGAACTGAGGAAGAGATCCATTCAAGCACTCATCGAGGAGATGGAGCGATGCAGTACCCTCGAAATCCCTTATATCGTCATCCACCCTGGCGCCCATCTCGGATCAGGAGAAGAGGCCGGGATTAAAAATATCACAGACTCACTAAACATTGTCTTCAGGGAAACAGAAGGATGGGGTGTGGGTATCGCGTTAGAGGTGACTGCCGGACAAGGGACAAGCATCGGTTATAGGTTTGAACACCTGAGCCGTCTTATAGATGGCATCAGGGATACGGCAAGGATTAAGGCCTGTCTTGATAGCTGTCATCTCTTTGCAGCAGGCTATGATATCAGTACCGCTGAAGGATATCATACAGTGATTAATGACTATAACAGGTTGATAGGACTTGATCGTCTGGTCTGTTTCCATGTGAATGATTCAAAGAAGGGACTTGGCAGCCGGGTAGACAGGCACGAGCATATTGGAAAGGGATGCCTGGGAGAAGGGTTCTTTAAACTCCTGATGAAGGATAAAAGGTTTGAATATATCCCCAAGATTATCGAGACACCGAAAGGAGAGGATATGGAGGAGGATAGAATTAACCTGACTCTTTTAAGAAGAATGGCTGACAAGAAGTTAGAGGTAAGAGACTAATAAAGTACTTGACCATAACCGAATATCTGTGTACATTTTCCCTCACGTTGACACACATGTTCTAATATGAATGTTGTAGTTGCCCAATTCATTGGGCTTCCAGGCCCATCGAAGCCTGATAAATCAGGCAACTACAACCTGAGAAATGAAAGGACTGTCCGTATGACAAGCCCAGAAACTCCTGGCATTATATTAACCGGTCTGAACAGACTCGCCTATAATCTCTGGTGGACATGGCATAGCGATGCCCAGGACCTCTTTAATCTCATCGATAACAAACTCTGGAAAGAGGTGGAGAGAAATCCTGTTGTCTTTTTGAGGAGGCTTAGCAGAGAGGCCCTCATGGAAGCTGTATCCAGGAAAGAGGTTAGCGACTTATACCGGCACGTCATCTCAGAGTTTGATGCCTACTGCACCCCAAAGAGCACATGGTTTGCGGAGCACTACCCTGGCTGGACAAACATGCACGTTGCCTATTTCTCAGCAGAATTTGGCCTGCATGAATCAGTACCTATCTATTCCGGAGGCCTGGGGGTGCTGGCAGGTGACCACTGCAAGGCAGCGAGTGATTTGGGTCTGCCATTTGTTGGGGTGGGCCTTCTTTACAGACAGGGGTATTTCCAGCAGCAGATCAACAAAAAGGGACAGCAGGAGGCGGCTTATGTCCGTTATGATTTCGCGGATATCCCTTTGAAATTGGTAAAAGATCAGTCAGGCACTGATATCAGAATAAGTATTGACCTGCCCGGCAGGGTGTGTCATGCCGGGATATGGAAAATAGAGATCGGAAGGATATCCCTCTTTTTATTGGATACAGATATCGATGAGAATAGCCCTGACGACAGGAAATTAACCTATAACCTGTACAGTGGGGATATTGAGATGAGGATATCCCAGGAGATCTTATTGGGAATCGGTGGTGTGCGGGCATTAGAGGCGATGGGAATAAGGGCTACGGTCTGGCACATGAATGAGGGGCATTCGGTATTTCTTGGTCTGGAAAGGACCATCAATCTAATGAAGCAGGAAGGGTTATCCTTTTCTGAAGCCCAGGAGGTGGTAAAATCCAATACCATCTTTACTACACATACGCCTGTGCCGGCAGGCAATGATGAATTCTCTCTCATCCTGATGGAAAAATATTTTAAAAAACACTTGGAGAAGTCTGGAATCAGGCCTCATGAGTTCATGCGGATAGGCCTTCGTCCGACCGGAGGTGGGTCTGACATGTTCAGCCTTACTATTCTGGCCTTTCACTTCTCGGCCCAGTGTAATGGCGTCAGCAAACTCCACGGCCATGTCTCAAGGACAATCTGGAATGATGTCTGGTCCGGGGTCCCTCTGGGTGAAATACCTATCGGGCATATCACGAATGGTGTACATACCCTGACCTGGCTCGATCCTTCAATCGGAAGTCTTATGGACAGATATTTAGAATCCGGATGGAGAAACAGGCTTATCGATGTCGACGGATGGGAGAGGGTCTATGATATCCCGGACAAAGAGTTATGGGAGACACGCAAGGTATTAAAGGAGAGATTAATCAAGGCCATCCATCATCGATTGTCTCTTCAGGCCCAGAGGAGTGCCCCTCTTGCAAAGAGGGGTAAGGCCATAGAGATCGCCCTGAACCCGGATGCCTTGACCATAGGATTTGCAAGGAGGTTTGCTACATACAAGCGGGCTACCCTTATCTTCAGGGACTTAGAGAGGTTAAAAAAGATCCTCAATAATAAGGAGCGGCCTGTGCAGATGATCTTTGCCGGAAAGGCACACCCGGCGGATGATCCAGGACAGTCATTCATCACAAGGGTCCATGAGATATCTCAGATGAAAGATTTTATCGGGAAGGTCGTCATGGTTGAGGGTTATGATATGCATCTGGCCAGACACCTTGTATCCGGTGTGGATATCTGGCTGAACACTCCGCGAAGGCCCTATGAGGCCAGTGGGACAAGCGGCCAAAAGGCAGGTATTAACGGAGTTATTAATTTCAGTGTATTAGATGGATGGTGGGTTGAGGGTTTTAATGGGAAGAACGGATGGGCTATCGGCGGCGAAAACAACTTTGATGATGAAGAGAAACAGGATAGGACCGACAGTGAAGACATCTATGAAAAATTAGAAAATGAGATTGTGCCGCTATATTACACGAAAAATGAGGAGGGTATCCCTGCCGGCTGGATGAAGGTTGTTAAAGAATCGATACGGACGATTATGCCTGAATTCAGTACGGAGAGGATGGTCAAGGACTACATCTATACCATGTATATCCCTGCCCTGGAGCGCGGAGAACGGTTAGCGGATGAAAATTTTGCAAAGGCGAAGTCACTGGCAGAGTGGAAGTCCTGGATGAAGAGGAACTGGGAATATATCAAGATTGCCTCTATTGAAAAAGGGGAGAATGTACGAGACGACGAAGGAAATATTTTGCAGGATTATGAGATTATTATCACGATTGACCTTGGCCCTATCTCCCCGGCCGATGTGACTGTTGAAATCTTCAAGGGGACTATGGACAAGAAGGGAGAATTTAAGTCCATGGGTATCATCCCCATGAGGAGGTTAGGTGAGATATGGGAGGGCTTTTACAGTTACGCAGCCATTGTCCCGCCTGATGAGAGGGAGGGTTATGGATTCTTCTTCCATGTCGTCCCCACCCATGCTGACCTGGGGAACAAGTACGAATTGGGGTTGATTCGGACGACCTACGTAGCGGCAAAGGATCTGGGGAACAAGGATCCTTCTTAAACTCCTTGACAAGTATATAGGGGGACACTAAGATAAAATTGCATGGATGTAACTATTCAATCCAATGATGTTGATAGGTTCATCCGCGGTCTTCTCCTCTACTACGATGTGATTGCCCCTGTTGCCAGGGATGGCCGGTTTGTATTTGAACGGATAGATGATCCTTCTATGGCGTCCCTCAAATACGATACCACCCTCCTCCCGCCCATAAAATGGATATACCCGAATAATGAGATACTCCTTGAGTTTGATCTCAAAGATATCACAAAGACAGAAGTGGTGGCACAGAGCCGTAAACAGGTCCTGACCTTTGTCCATCCCTGCGACATCAATGCGATCAACCTGATGGATGAGGTCCTCGCTGAAGAACCCTCTGATGTCAATTACCTTACACGAAGACAGTCTACTTTGATCATCGGTTATGAATGCCTTGGGCCGTGCAGAGAAAACATCCTCTGTTTTGATAAGGGGTATCATATCGCCTACCGGGGTTTTGATCTGTTCTTTACAGACATCGGCGGAAGATACTATGTGCATGTTGCAACCGATGCCGGGAGGGCTATGGTGGAGGGGGACGGTATCTTTAAAAAGGCAGCATACGATGACTGGAAAGACCTGATGAGGGCAAGGGCTGAGAGAAAAAAGGGGTTTAATAAAAAGGCAGTGGAGGGCGATATCGGGATGCTTTCCCACTTTTTAAAGGAAGCCTATAATGCGGATGAGATCTGGGAGGCAGAGGGCAGAAAATGTCTATCCTGCGGCGCGTGCATCATTGTCTGTCCAACGTGCTACTGCTTTGATGCAGTGGATGAGGTATGCCCGGATATGGAGAAGGGGGTTAGATACCGGAGATGGGATGGATGCCAGCTCAGGGGTTTTTGCAAGGTGGCCGGTGGTGAGAACTTCAGGAAGAGCGCCGCTGAAAGGGTCAGGCACAGGGTCTTTAAGAAAGAGGTCTACCTTAAAAAGAGGTTTGGGAGGTCCGGGTGTGTGGGATGTGGCCGGTGTATCGATTCATGCATTGCAAAGATAAGCATTATCGATATCTTTAACCGCGTTATGGAGAGGGCGAGGAGAAATGTTTAATTTCTTACCCATGCCTGCAACCATCGTAGATATACGGCAGTTAACAGATAAAGAGAGGCTATTTACCATCAGATTGGATAATGACAGGGGTATCAGGCACAGGCCCTGTCAATTCATTCTGATATCCCTGTTGGGTATCGGTGAGGCACCTATCTCTATCTCCTCTCCCCCGGTAGATTCCGGCAGGACATTTGAACTCTGTATCCGTGCCGTGGGAAATCTGACAAATGCGATGCACAGGCTCTCAGTCAATGACAGGATAGGGATCCGGGGCCCCTTTGGGAATGGGTTCCCAGTAGAAAGGATCGAAGGAAAAGATATCCTCATCGTGGCAGGCGGTCTAGGGCTGGCGCCGCTCAGATCCCTCATCAAGTATGTCCTGCAGGAAAGAGGACGGTATGGAAGGGTCATCCTCCTGATCGGGACCAAAAGGCCGGGGGACATCCTTTTCAAAGAGGAGGTCTTGAAATGGGAAGAGGACCCCGCTATCGAGACGCATATCACCGTGGATGTTGCAGAGCCATCATGGCAGAGGCATGTAGGGGTCATCACAGGACTATTCAAGCATGTGGGTATCGATCCCTTCAAAACGATTGCCGCTATCGTAGGTCCACCGGTCATGTACCGGTTTGTTATCAAAGAGCTCCTGGCAAAGGGGATCTTTGAGGGGAATATCTACCTTGATCTGGAGCGCAGGATGCGCTGCGGTATCGGCAAGTGCGGGCACTGCCAGATCAATGGGATCTATCTATGTCAGAATGGCCCTGTCCTTTCATACCTGGAGGCAAGGAAACTACAGGAGGCGCTGTAGATGAAACCGAAGATCGGGGTCTTTAGTTTTACGAGTTGTGAGGGTTGCCAGCTCCAGATCCTCAATCTGGAGGATGAACTCCCTATCCTTTTAGGCCAAATTGAGTTTGTGAACTTCAGAGAGGCAATGAGTGAAAAGGGAGAGGATTATGAGATCGCCTTTATAGAAGGCTCCATTACAAGGGAATCCGAGATAGAGGAGTTGAAAAAGATCCGGGAGAAGGCACGCATCTTAATCGCCTTTGGGGCCTGTGCACACCTGGGCGGAGTAAATAACTTAAAAAATTTTCACCCTCAGGGCAGTTGGCTGCCATCTGTTTATGGAAGGACGGATCTATTTTCAGATACTATACCCACAAAGAGGGTGAAGGATGTAGTCCCCGTTGAGTTTGTTATCCCTGGCTGTCCTATAGACAAGAAGGAGTTTCTGAGGTTTATACAGGGATTGCTGCTCAATATACAGCCGCGACTGCCTGACTTCCCGGTCTGTGTGGAATGCCGGTCAAAGGGGAATATCTGCCTTGTTGAGGAGGGGAAGTGGTGCCTTGGTTCTGTGACACGTGCAGGGTGCGATGCCATATGCCCTACCTATCGGGAGGCATGTGCCGGATGCAGAGGCTTTGTCGAGGAGGCTAATATAGAGTCTCTTTGTAATATCCTGATGCAAAATGGCCTGTCAAAAGAGGAGATCCGGGACAAATTCAGATTATTTAATGGGTTAGAGCCAATTGATCTATAAGTTTACACAGTGAGGATCGAAAGATGTCACACGATATCCACCTCCACCATATCACCAGAGTAGAAGGACACGGCAATATTGTTTTGAACATCAAAGAGGGGAGGATAGAGGAACTCCGCCTTGAGATCGTTGAATCCCCTCGTTTCTTTGAGGTGATGCTCGTAGGGCGTCATATCACCGAGGCCCCTCCGATCACTTCCAGGATATGCGGCATCTGTGCGATCAGCCATACCTCCGCATCAATCAAGGCCTGCGAGGCAGCCCTTGGCATAACCCCTTCCAGAGAGGTCATCCTCCTGAGAAAGATCCTGATGCATGCCGAGGTCCTGCAGAGCCACATCCTCCACTTATATCTCCTCGTTGCCCCTGATTTCTTCAGGGTAGGCTCAGTAATACCCCTTGCAAAATCAAACCCGGATATCGTGAAACGGGGACTTCGGTTGAAGAAGGCAGCCAATGAGATATGCCGGATCCTTGTTGGACGGCATGTGCACCCTATCGCTATGACCATAGGGGGCTTCACGAGAGTGCCCACCCAAAGAGATCTGGAAGAGGTGCGTAAGGTCCTTGAAATGGCCATACCCGATATGGAAGAGACTATCCGGTTATTTGAGGGGATTGATCTCCCTGAGTTTAACAGGGAAACCCGGTACTGTTCCTTAAAAGAGGCAGAAGAGTATGCCCTCTATGATGGGAGGCTTTATTCAAACGATGGCAAATCTATGGAGGTGCAAAAATACAGGGAGTTTATCACAGAGGAGGTCATTGAATACTCCACTGCCAAGCATGTGCGATCCGGCGATAGTTCCATCATGGTAGGCGCCCTCGCCAGATTAAACAACAATTATTCCCATCTCTCAGATAAGGCAAAAGAGGCGGCTCAAAGACTCGGACTCACCTTGCCGTGTACAAACCCCTTCATGAACAATATCGCCCAGGTTGTTGAGTCGGTCCACTGTATATATGACTCCCTGAGACTATTGGACCTCCTCTCATCTGCCTATCCCTACCCCCAATCCCCTACACCCTACACCCTAAAAGAAGGTCAAGGGGTTGGCGTCGTAGAGGCCCCGCGCGGTACCCTCTACCATGAATATGGAGTCGATGAGAAGGGGATGGTACGATCGGTGAACTGCATCATCCCGACGGCTCAGAATCTCGCCAATATTGAAAGGGATATTGCGGCCATTGTCCCAATGATCTTAGACTTGCCTAAGGAGGAGATTGAACGGCGGCTGGAGATGCTGGCGAGGGCTTATGATCCCTGTATCTCATGCTCTACACACTTCCTTGAGGTGAAATTCATTGAGTGAAGATAGACCCCTTATTATCGGTTTAGGCAATCTCCTGATGGGAGACGATGGAGTCGGTATCCATACTGTCAATGAACTCAGGAAACGTGATTTATCAGAGAGTGTTGACATGATCGATGGAGGAACTGCAGGTATTGGGCTTGTAGACATCCTGTCATCCTACAGGACAGTGATTGTCATCGATGCAATCATGGATAGAGGTGACAGTCTTTCAGGGATTAAGCTCTTTTCTCCTGACGATCTTCTCTTTAGAGAAGAGGATGGTGATTATTCGATTCATGACATGGAGCTTACATCCGTCCTCAGGCTTATGAAGGCCCTGGCTATAGAGATGCCTGACATAAAGATTATAGGCATACCGGCTACGACTATTGTTCCAGGGGTCGGCCTTTCAGAAGAATGCGGCAGATTTGTACATGAGGCGGTAGATTTAGTTATGGCCATGATCAATTTAATAAAGATTGATTACAGAGATATTGTAAAAGATTCCAGTGATTAATCTCTGGAATCATATAAAAGGAGGAGGGATAGCCATGATTTCCTACGATGACTTAAAGAAGATAGAGTTTTTTGCAGACCTGACAGAAGAAGAACTCAGGGCTATCCAACAGATATGCAAAGAAGAGGGTTATAGGGCAGGAGATTTTATCTTCAGGGAGGATACCCTGGCTGAACATCTCTATGTCCTTAAAAGTGGTAAGGTCTCTATCGATATAAGGGTAGCAAACGATAGATATCTCAGTGTGTTTACTGTATCCCGATTTGCCGAGCCTTTCGGCTGGTCAGCCCTTGTAGTACCCTTCCGGTTTAGTGCCTCGGCAAGGTGCATCGAGGATTCGACCATCTTCTCGATAGACGGGAAAAGGCTCATGGCACTTATAGAGAGGGATTACCGCATGGGCTTTCTCATTATGAGGAGGATAGCCCGGGTGATCTCAGAGAGGGTTCGGGAGACCCGCCTTCAGCTGATTCACACATTTTACGGGTAATATCTCATGTGCTATGCCATCCCAGGCAAGGTCATTGGTATCAACAATAACATCGCCCTGATAGAGTACTTTGGCGAAAAGAAAGAGGCCCTCACTGATGTTGAAGGCCTGAGGGTCGGGGACTATGTCTTTGCCCAGGGTGGTGTCATCGTAGAGAGGCTGCAGGAAGGGGATGCCCTGAATATCCTTGATAGCTGGAGAGAGACCTTCTTCCGGCTAAAGGAGAGAGATAGAAGACTTGCAGAAGAAGCCCCCTTATCAGGCGATGCAGACCCGAAAATTTCAGGGATCCTGAAGAAGGGAGAAGAAGGTATCGCCCTTACAAGGGATGAGATGCTTACCCTTTTCAGATGCAGGGAAAAGGGGGAGTTGAGCCTCTTGTATCAGGCTGCAAACAGGATTCGCCAGAAGGTCCACAAGAATTCCTCGTGTGTTCACGGGATCATCGAGTTCTCCAATATCTGCAGGAACGACTGTGACTACTGCGGGATAAGGAGGGATAACCATCACCTTGAGAGGTACCGGATGGAGATCGATGAGATTGTCGACGCGGTCACCTCTTCGGTCAGGGAGCTTGGGTTTAAGGCCCTGGTACTCCAGTCCGGCGAGGATGGTTATTATACCACGGACAGACTCATAGAAATCATACATAAGATAAGGGAGAGGTGTGGCGTCCTCCTCATCCTGAGTATTGGCGAGAGGGAGATGAAGTGCTATGAAGAGTTATACAATGCCGGTGCCAGAGGAGTCCTGATGAGATTTGAGACATCCAATCCAGATCTGTATGGGAGACTCCATACCACCCTAAGCTATAATAACAGGATTCAGACCCTTAAGGGCCTGAAAGAAACAGGCTACATCATCGCAACAGGGGCGCTGATAGGCCTGCCTGGCCAGATCGAAGAAGATGTCATAGAGGATATCTTACTTGCGCGTTCTTTTGATGCAGAGATGTACTCCTTTGGCCCCCTTGTTGCGCATCCAGACACACCACTCGCCACTACACCGCCGGTTGATATCGATACAGTCCTTAAGGTCATTGCCATCACAAGGCTTATGCACCATGATGGAAATCTCCTTGTCACCTCGGCCGTAGAGAGCCTGTTTGGAAAGAAAGGGGTACGGCAGGCACTTATGGCGGGCGGTAACTCCATGATGATCAACCTCACACCCGCAAGATACCGGAAACTCTACTCGATATATCCTGGCAAAGGTGGAGGGGGTGAAGATATCCAGACTAGAATATCCGATACTGTTTCACTCCTGCGGTCACTTGGGAGGGCGCCGACGGATATCGGGATAAAGGAAAAGAAAGGCCCATGAGGGCGCAACCTGAAGGTTGCGGCTACAACATAGAGGGATTTTCAGGTGAAGGGATATGATGAATAGGACGGAATATATCATCCCTGTAGAAGAGATTGAGGGCATCCTTGAAAGGGCCAGAGATGCCTCTGTCACGGAGGCTGAGGCCATCATCCAAAAGGCGGAGAGACTCACCGGATTAACCCCTGAGGAGACCGGAGTCCTGCTTCAGTGCGAAGAGACAGGGGTCATTGATTCACTCTATAAATCTGCAAAAAGGGTCAAGGAGTCTATATACGGGAACAGGCTTGTCCTCTTTGCCCCACTCTATCTGACCAACACCTGTGTCAACAACTGTCTCTACTGCGGCTTCAGAAGGTCGAATCGAATATTAGAGAGACGGGTATTAACCGAAGAGGAAATCCGATCAGAAGCAGAGGCGTTGATCAGGGATGGTCATAAGAGGGTCCTTGTTGTTGCAGGAGAAGACCCTGAACAATGCAGCATGGATTATTTAGAAAGGGCGATAGACATCATCTACACAACCCGTGTAGAGAAGGGTGAGATACGAAGGGTCAATGTCAATGTGGCGCCACTGACGGTTGAGAAATTTAAGCGGCTGAAATCTGCCGGCATCGGGACCTATCAACTCTTTCAGGAGACCTATCACCCGCCTACTTATAAAAAGGTTCATCCTGCCGGCCCAAAGAGTAACTATGCTTACAGGCTGACTGCATTAGGACGGGCCATGGAGGCCGGGATAGATGATGTCGGGATGGGAGTACTCTTTGGCCTCTATGATTATCGATTTGAGGTCCTTGCCCTCCTCTATCACGCCCTGTACCTTGAGAGGGAATTCGGTGTAGGCCCGCACACCCTGTCTGTGCCGAGGATAGAGCCTGCCACGAATGCCCCGTTCTCCCTCAACCCTCCCCACGCACTATCTGATCATGACTTTATGAAACTCATCGCCATATTGAGACTAGCCATCCCCTATACAGGGATCATCCTGAGCACGCGCGAGAGTGCAGATCTCCGGGACAGGCTCTTCCACATCGGCGTATCCCAGATAAGCGCAAATTCGAGGACATATCCGGGGGGGTATACAGAGGGAAATAAAAATCCCCCTTCCCTTAATCCTCTCCCACAAGGGGAGGGGAAAGAATTGTTACCCCCCTCCCTCGATGGGAGGGGGAAGGGGGAGGGTGAACTAGGATTTTCGGATAAAAAGGGTCAGTTCTCAGTCGGAGACAGGAGGACAACACAGGAGATCATCAGAAATATATCAATGAATGGCTTCTCGCCAAGCTTCTGTACCGCATGTTACAGGGTCGGCAGGACAGGCAAGGAGTTTATGGATCACGCAAAGCCAGGAGAGATACAGAGATTTTGTCTCCCCAATTCCATCCTGAGTTTCAAGGAGTATCTCCTCGATTATGGTGGAGAAGAGCTTCGTAAGATCGGCGAGTTCTTGATAAAAAAACAGACCACCGCTATCGAAGACGATCATCTTCGCAAGGCCACCCTCAAGAAACTTCAGGAGATCGAGATGGGAAAGCGGGATTTATATTTTTGAAGTCTTGGTCCTCTTTTCCCCCGTTGAAAAAGAGTTGAGCCCTACATTACCCATTATTATAAAAGGCATTGCCATTGATAAAATATTCTTGTTGGAATTGCTATCGATTGTATAAAGGGGCTTGTCCCAGTGAAAAATCTCCCTGCAGAGTTGTTCGGTCTTTCCTTCCGGTTCAGCATAGGCAATGAGGGCAGGGTTATCCCTGTAAATTTTCTCTACATTCATCATATGCTCAGATATATTTCCCCAACGTTAAGGACAGCTTAGTAAGATGAGTTGCTGATATCCAATTCTTATATCCAGCCTTCTTCACGAAGGCGCATCCATGCTACTTCTATGTGCTCAGGATGGAAGGTTTGTTTTTTGTGTTCACTCCATGATTTAAAGCCTTTGATGGCAGCCCTGCGGTCATTTTTAACTTCAGGGTCTTCCTGAGCAAGCCAATGAACGGTAGATAAAAGCTCCATTCCATAAGGGGATTCAAAACCCTCTATGAGGCGGGCGACTCTATCGAACCTCTCAATGGTCTCCTTATGGCCCTGAAGGAAGGAATTCGCCTCATCAGTAGAGCCGGGAAGCATACGGATCGAGGCATAGCGACTCCGGTCGCCATAACCGCGGATGAAATGACCTTCCATTCTTTGCAGGACATGGTGCAGGGTCTCTGCATACGGACCATATTTGCCTTTGACAAAATTCAGTTTCAGCGGCTCCCCCGCAGTCTGGAGAAAATAGGCAAGCTTTTGAATTTCTAATAATGTCAGGCGGTATCCCGGTAATATATATCTTTCAAGCAGGCCGATGAGGGCAGCCCGTCCAGGTGTCATGGCAGCTCGTTTGGTTGCCACACGCATATCCTCAGCTTCAGGTGCGCCCTGCGGTTTAAAAAGAAAAACCTCGATACCAGACAAATCCCTGAAAGCAGCCTCTATTCGGGGTTTGACTTCTGCCCAATTTAATCCCCCACTGCCACAACCGAGAGGAGGAATGGCAATAGAGTGTATCCCTAAGTTTTTCATTACCTCAACAAGGGCTTTAAGTCCTGTGTGCCAATGGGAAGGGGTTTCTCATTCTCGATGGCGTAAAGGAAGATGTAATTACGCAGGATGTGGCGTTCTATAGATTGAATAAATGCCTTCCCGCTGCTTTCCAGGCGTTTAAAGAGATTGGTGCGGCAAAAACCCATGAGGCGTTTTCCGGCCCTGGAAAGGTCCTGCAGGATTCTTGCCTCATTTTGAGTCGGAGGTTCGTGCGGCGATGGGGCAATATAGTTTCCCAGGCCATACCTCGGCAGATTCAGATTATTGATGGCATCTATCACTTCCGGTGAATAGAGACGGGCATATTGATCGTCAGGATTTTTATCCTCAATCCTGAATTTAACGGTCCTGGGTTCTCGCACAGGAAAATAAGAGCGGGTGCCGTCTTCAAAGGTTAAAAATTTACGTCCTGAAACAGGGTCGGTCTCTGCATAATTCTCCTGGATGAAACTCCGGGTGCGCCGGACCATGTACAGACGCATCAGCTCACGCCAATCATCGGCATACAGGCTTTTCTCAAAGGCCGATAAAGAGCGGACAGGACACTGATGCCTCCGAATAAATTCTGTCTCGCCCAGATCGCGAAGCAATCTCTCAGGCCGGATGCCAAGATCCTTATCCTCTTGTACAAACAGGCGAAGCTGATTAGACAGATCCAAATAATTCTTGTTGTAAGGTGTCGCAGAGAGCATGATGCACTTGCTCTCGTTCTCCTGTAGATACTCCTGAATCGCACGATAGCGTTTACCATCCCGGTTGCGGAGGTTGTGACTTTCGTCTATGATAACCAAACGGTAACGCCTCAAGTTGGGCAGTTCATTGATCACACGGGTCGCAGAAAGTACTTTTGCCCTCAGACGATACTGATAGCTATAGTCCTCCCACATCCTGACCAGATTTCTTGGACAGATAATCAGTGTCTCCAGCCCGTAATCGTCCTCAAAAATACGGGCAAGGGCGGTTGCCATCAGCGTCTTGCCCAGTCCAACGACATCGCCGATTAAAACCCCGCCGCGTTTATTGAGGTGATGTGCCGCAATCTTGACTGCGGCGGTCTGGAACTCAAAGAGTTTTTGACTAAAATCACGAGGTATACGAAACTCAGACAGACCGGCACGTGCCTCTTGTGAGAGGTGGTATGCCATCTTTACATAGATATGATAGGGTGGGATCATATCTTCACGCGCCCAACTCTCCTCAATAATCTTCACCAATTCCTCTGAGATATCAATGCACCATTTATCATCCCATCGGTCTTCAAACCATCTTGACAGCTTATTGCAGGCATCATGATCGAGGACATCAATATTCAATTCCCCCTGATGGGAAAGACCCGCAAAGGTCAGATTGCTGCTGCCAAGATAGCCTGTGGTTGGATTAATAGGATCTGATCGAAAAAGGAGATAGAGCTTTGCATGCAATGGATGCCGGAGGAACAGTTTGACCACAACCTTTTTGGCCTTAATCTGTGCAGCCAAGCGCCGGAGTCCCGCCTCATCCTCATTCGTAGGAATGCCAATCGTCAACTGTTCCCGGAACTCTTCTGCCAGTTTCTTTTTTATCCGGAGCGCTGTTTGATTATCTATACCAGCATCCTGTTTGATAAGGCTCATCGCTGTGCGGAGTTCTTCCCGGGGCAGACGCTGCATGCCGACAAGGAGCCGGCAGCAATTCCCATTGCCGCCGGACCACTTTTCGATATACGAATCAAGCTGCTTCCAGCCTCTTAGATTAAAATACCCAATGCAAAAGTCAGCATGATTGGCGACCGCAAGGGTTTCTTGCAAGGCAGAAAGGAGTTGCTGTTCTATGTTGTCAAAAATGCGGGGCATTAGGCCTCCATGTCTAAAGACATTCAGCAGGCTTTAATTTTGCCCATTATATATTAAACTACCCCCCTTTTTCTATATCAGATTTGATGAACTCGTAAAAATCAGTTTAAGCTAACATGTTCGATCCGCTTCCCGACTTCGGCCCTGTTGGATTGAGCAGACACCAGGCTTACAGAGAATTGAAGCGACTTGTTACCGAAGGTTATTTAATGTTAGGAGGAAAAGGTAGGGGGGCTAATTACAAAGCCGGTGACAGGCTTTTCCCTGAGAGTTAATTGCTGCAGAATTGCGTTCAATGCGTCATTTTAGAGTTCTTTAATGGATGGATCATGACCTGTGCTATTATCTTACCGTTTTCTTTATTGATCGTCTTGTCAGTTTTAAAATTCCGGGTGGAAAGAAATCTATCGAGGAGGTCTGTGAGATAACTGATGTCACCTTCTACCCCTTCCATATCGCCACCCTCCCTGACACCGAAGGATATTTCAGCCACAAGGGTATCTCCAGCCGTCTCTCTTACCTTAATAATACCATCGCTGAGACTGCCGGCGGAAGGTAAAATCAGAAATCCGATCTCCTTTTCCTCATCTTCAATAACCTTTGCAAACTCTCCCTCTCTGTTTGAAAATGATATATAAGCGATATTCTCCCCTGCGTCAACCTGCGGAGTCAAACCCGCACTCCTGTCTGAGGCCGGCTTGAGGATCTCCCTGCTAAAATTTTCTCCCTCTGCTACAAACAGGGTGCCGGCATCCTGAACTATCAGGAACTTATGGCCAGAAGGGGTTCTTATCGTGTTTTCCCCTTCGATAGCCCCAAATCCTCTATACTGTATCTGCTCCATGATCAACCCATGCATCATTCTGAGGAGCTTTGACCTCCAACCCAGGTCAACTGTCATAGCCCATCCGCCTCCTTCTCTACTGTTAAACAGGTACAGTTCTACATTTGGCGGCAGAATGGGTCTCAGGAAAGAGGGGATTGACGGAAGGGAGGCGGCCTTCGGGGGGATAGCGGACCCGATCGCAGCAAAGGGCCTGTCCCAGAGATGCCGGACATTAACCATCCCGGTCAGGTAGGCATGGTTAGCGAGACTACCTTTCAGGTCTGATGGCGGGAGCGGTTTAAAAAACCATAGAAGGATTACGATAATAAAGGCGGCCAGTATAATGAATGCATACCGTAGGGTCTTCATCCTTAGAGTCGCCTTGCAATAATAGATGCCCCGATCCCCAAGCCGCTCAACCCGGGCAGCTTGCTGACAAGAGAATCAAACTTACTCAATGCCATAACTGCATGACTTAATATCCCTTTGCTTGAAGGATTATAATGAATATTCTGCGGCAAGAGGTTGGGGAAGATGATGATCCCTTCAAACGAAACGATATCGAGGCCATAGGAGGCCAACAGTCTTTTAATCTCCTGGGGGGTAAAGGTCTTAAACTTCATGGTGTTGTATCTGCCTGTCGAATCTATGAATGACCAGATGCGGACATGCCCCTCAAACAGGCTTGTCTGAATGGCTGTACGCAACTCCTCCCATTCATAGCAAAGACTCAGGTTCCACTTGTTGTCTATGTCGAAGAATACATAACCCCCTGGCTTACATACCCGTGCAATCTCGCTGATGGCATAGGGATATTCCTTATGAATATGGCTCAGGATATCTCCGTAGGCAACGATGCCCTCTACCGACCTGTCCTTAAGCGGTATCTGCGTAGCCGAACCTACAGAAAAGCTGCAATCAGGAATACACTTTCCTGATGCCTGGCCTATCGAGAGAGGGGAGATGTCTATCCCTATCACCGTTTTCACATTCCTCATGGAGACGATACGCTTAGAAAGGATTCCTGTACCACATCCTAAATCTAACACGGTTCCGCAAAACTTATCCTTATGCTGCTCCATCGTCCTGTTGAAGATGCTGTAGAAGATCTTGAGGGCCGGGACCTCTTCAACCCAATGGTCATAGACTGGCGCCAATCCATCGTATACCCTTCCCGGGTTTGCTATTGAATCTACGCTTATATAGCTCATGGTTCTATTCCACCCCTTTATTGTTTTGTATTTGATTTAGACAATGGACTGAAAATTTCAGGGATTAGATCCTCATAAACGAAGGACTGCGGAATGGTAAAGACTGAATTGAATCAGTTGGCAGTAGAGATTAACCCTACTTACACGTATCATATATGATTACGTTCTCTATATTTTGACATGTGGATAAAAACCATTTTCATGTCTCTGCATCAGCTGAAATCGATTTTATTTTAACAGCTAAAAATAATAAGTCAATAACCAAAATGTAAAAATTTTTACAGAAGGCTCAGAGGGTCTACATCTATCTCTACCTGGACCCCTTTATGGGCCTTGTCGAGAGAAAAGATTTGCAGGGATCTTTTAATGACTCGATTCAGCGCCTTCGCCTCGCCCCCTTTCAGGATGGTGTGCCACCGGTATTTGCCCCGTATCTTCTTAAATGGCGCCGGAACCGGCCCTAATATATCGACCTCCCCTCTCTTGTTGCTATCCAGAATCGCTCTAAATTTGACTGAAGAGGAGTGCACCAACTCTTCGCTATTCCCCTTTATCAGAACCCGTGCAAGACGTTTGAAGGGGGGATAGCCAAGGGCCTTTCTGAAAGAACTCTCCGCC
>JAHFEQ010000003.1:51671-63525 GCA_023248395.1 Nitrospirota bacterium | reverse complement strand
CACATGGTTTGGGACCTTCATCCCCCATTTTACAAGGAGGTCCATTCCAGGTCCTTCTAATACCTTTGCCATAACCTTAATCTCCTTTTTATGACTAAAGAATCCCCCCTCACCTTCCCTCTTCTCTTAGGGTAGAGGGTCTGGGTCAGTGGGCTTTTTGCTACGCTTTTATACTATTTATATTACAATCTTGTCAAGAAAAAGTTGCACTCAATCTCCTTTTACACCACTTCTCTATCTCCACAGCAAAAAATACAACCGATGACGCGGCCAGCGTGAATATCAGTTCACTCAGGCTCAACGGTTCGGTCTTAAATATTTTATTAAAGACCGGCAGATAAATCGTGGCCATCTGCAAGAGGAAACTCAAGGCTATTGTTGTGAGGAGTATTTTATTCGATAAGAGCCCCTGGATAAAGAGGGACTCCTTCTCGGAGCGGATGGCCATCACATGACCAAACTGCGAAAGACACAGGACTGTAAAGACCATGGTCTGCCAGTGGCCGTGGCCTGTCCGGATAGCCCATGCCTGTGTAAAGAGGGTGATCCCGCCCATCAATAGTCCAACCCAGAAGATATGCTGCCACATCCCCCCTGCAAAGAGTCCCTCTTCAGGCGGTCTTGGCCTCCTCTTCATCACATCCCCTTCCGCAGGCTCAACCGTAAGGGCAAGGCTTGGGGCGCCGTCGGTAACCAGATTGATCCATAGGATATGAATCGGAAGGAGGGGAATAGGGAGACCGAGAAACGGCGCGAGGAATATGGTCCATATCTCTGCTGAGTTACTGGTCAGGAGATACTTGAAAAATTTTCTTATATTATTGTATATCTTTCTCCCCTCTCTCACAGAGGCCACAATCGTTGCAAAGTTGTCATCCAGGAGAATCATATGGGAGGCCTCCTTGGAAACGTCGGTCCCTGTGATCCCCATGGCAATCCCGATATCTGCCCTCTTCAGGGCCGGGGCATCGTTCACCCCATCCCCTGTCATGGCAACAAACTCTCCCCTGTCCTGGAGACCCTTCACAATCTTTAATTTCTGTTCCGGCGCTACTCTGGCATAGACGCCTATCCCTTCAACCTTTTCCTCAAACTCCCCCATCGGAAGCCTTTCAAGCCTGGGTCCTGTCATCACCTCCCCATCATCGTCTATAATCCCAAGCCTCATGGCGATCGCCCTGGCGGTAATGGGATGATCTCCGGTAATCATCACAGGTCTTATCCCTGCAGCTTTACATAAAGCAACAGCCTCCATCGCCTCTTTCCTCGGCGGGTCCATCATCCCTGCAAATCCCAGAATGGTAAGTCCTTCCTCGACGTTGTCATGGGTCATATCCTCAGGCAGGGCATCCCACCTTCTTACCCCAAGGGCCAGAACCCTGAGACCATCAGCCGCCATCCTCTCACTAACCCGTATCAGCTCATCTTTATCAATATCCCTGATGCCAGAAGAAGTAAGAATGTTATCAGATTTGTCAACAATCACCTCGACGCCCCCTTTGGTAATGGAGATGAACCCCGCTTTGTCAAAGGGGGGGATGGAAGGATTCTGCGGGATTTTATGCACAGTCGTCATGCACTTTCTGTCCGAGTCAAAGGGGAGCTCAGCGACCCTCGGCAGCTCATTCTCTACCTGACCCTTCTCAAATCCTGCAATCCTCGCTGCTTCAAACAGTGCCACCTCTGTCGGGTCTCCGGTGATCTTGTCTCCATTCCCTGGTCTGGCATCATTGCTTACGGCCATCGCCTTGATTAAAAGCGAAAAGGGATCTCCCTTGATACCCAGGTTTTTCAACTCTTCCCTGCTCCAAACCCTTCCATCAACAAAAATCTCCTCAGCCGACATCCTGTTCATAGTGAGGGTACCTGTCTTATCCGTACAGATGTAAGTGACAGAGCCGAGGGTCTCTACAGCAGGGAGCTTCCTTATCAGGACATTCTGCCTGACCATCTTCATGGCGCCAAGGGATAGGGATATCGTCACAACCGCTGGAAGGGCTTCGGGTATCGCAGCTACTGCAAGGCTTACCGCTGTAAGAAACATCATGACGGGAGACTCCCCCCTCATGATTCCAACCGCAAAGACTATGGCACATATCGCAAGGGCTGCAATAGCAAGCCGCTGTCCTACAGTAGCCAGCCGCCTCTGGAGCGGGGTCTTCACCTCTTCTTCTTTCTGGAGCATGGTGGCAATACGGCCAAGCTCGGTCTCCATCCCTGTCGCTGCAACAATCCCCTTCCCCCGTCCATAACTCACCACCGTCCCTTTGTAGGCCATGTTTCGCCTATCGCCGAGGGGGACCATCTCTTCATGCAGGAGGGATGCAGACTTCTCTACTGGCACAGACTCCCCTGTAAGGGCCGCCTCTTCCACCTTTAAGTGGGCGACCTCTATAAGCCTCAAGTCTGCAGGAATAACCATCCCTGCCTCAATTATAATGATGTCCCCCGGAACGATATCCGGGGAAGGGATGGAAGCAATGATACCCTCCCTGACGACTGTAGTTGTAGGGGATGCCATCAGCTTTAATGCCTCCATAGCCTTCTCCGCCCTGTACTCCTGGATGAACCCAATGATGGCATTCAGAATGACGATCACAACAATCGCTATGGTGTCCACTGCCTCGCCGATAATGCCAGAGACAATAGCCGCCGCGATAAGAACGATGATCATGAAGTCCTTAAACTGGTCAAGGAGCATCCCTAAGGGGGTATTCTTCTTCGCCTCCCTAAGTTCATTAGGGCCATATTCAAGGAGCCGCTTCTTGACCTCATCCTGAGAAAGCCCGTCTATTGAAGTCTCAAGGACTTTCAACACATCTTCAATTGTTCTCTGATAGTATTTCATATGGGTGGAGCTTTTGTTTACACTATAGGCATAAAAAAAGCAAGGTTTTCTTGACTCTAATATAGTTTCCATGATAGCCTTCCTACCCATGTTACGCAATTCAAAATTTTTTATCCTCTTATTATTCCTGCTCCTCATCGGTATCACAGGCTGCGGCGGAAAAATCCTTCTTTCTGACGATGCCGTAAGGATACGGAAAATCTCTGACTTCGTGAATGAATTAAAAGGCCTCTACGAACAACGTGATGAACAGGCGCTATCCATGTTCTCTCCGGAATATTTAGCAACAGAAAAAGAGATGCGCTCCTCGATCCTCAGGGATATGGAGAGATTTAACACTATCTCTCTAAGCCTTTTTATAGACAGGATAGAAATGAACAGCGAGGATGTAAACATCTCTATCCACTGGAATGGGACATGGAAGAATGCCAAGAGGACCTATCGGGAAGGAGGGAGTATGGTTCTCCTCACCTCCTATGGAGATCGTATCCGGATAACAGGGATTAAGGGGGATAGTCCCTTCGGCGTCTCTCGTATATTTGATGGCGATGAAAACTGATTTCCTCATTATCGGCAGCGGAATCGCCGGGCTCAGGGCGGCTATTGAGCTTGGCAACTATGGAAATGTCCTGATTGTCACCAAGGATCGATCCGTTGAGAGCAGCTCAAGCTATGCTCAGGGCGGTATCGCGGTTGTCATTGGAGAGGATGACACTGCAGGTTATCACATAGAAGATACCCTGAAGGCAGGAGGAGGGCTCTGCCGGAAAAACGCGGTCAAAGTACTCGTTGAGGAGGGACCTTCTTTAGTCGGACAACTGATCCAATGGGGTGCACGATTTGATAAGAGCGATGGTGAATTCTTAATCGGTCTTGAAGGGGCACACAGCCGGCGAAGGATACTCCATTTTAAGGACTCTACAGGAGAGGAAATAGTACGAGTCCTTAGAGATACGGCCCTTGAGAATCCAAACATATCCAAATTGCCCAATCACTTCGTCGTCGACCTCATGATAAGGGGAGGGAGATGTGCAGGAGCTATTCTGCTCAACGAAGAGAGTGGTGAGATGTGTCCTGTTACGGCAAAGGCAACCCTCCTCACAACAGGAGGCTCAGGACAATTATATTTGAGGACTTCAAATCCTCCCGGAGCTACGGGCGATGGGATAGCTGCAGTCTACAGAGGGGGTGGCGTCTTAGTAGATATGGAGTTTATCCAGTTTCACCCTACGACATTTGCACTGCCCCGAACACCCTCTTTTCTTATTACAGAGGCATTGAGGGGTGAGGGGGCCGTGTTAAGGAACATAAAAAACAGACGCTTTATGGCCAACTATCACTCCCTTGGAGAACTTGCCCCACGGGATGAACTATCAAGGGCAATCGTCACTGAAATGAGAAGGAGCGGAGGAGATTATGTCCTCCTCGATGCCACGCATATAAAATCTGCTGTCTTAAAGGATAGATTTCCAACAGCCTATACTGCATGCCTTCGGTATGGATTAGATATCACGAAAGACATGATCCCCGTCAGTCCTGGTGCCCATTTTATGATAGGCGGGGTTGAGACGGACACATGGGGCCGTACCTCCATCGAAGGGCTTTTTGCAGCAGGTGAGGTGGCATCAACAGGAGTCCATGGGGCAAACCGCCTTGCCAGTAACTCCCTTTTGGAGGGGCTTGTGTTTGGGGCCCGGGCCGGTATGGCGGCAGCAGATTATGCCTCAGGGATCAAAGCACCTTCAGGGGTCAGGCTAAGGACCTCCGATATCAGAGTCCGGACAAAACGGGGTAACCCGGCATCACTTACGGCATCTAAGTTAGGCAATATACAGGATGAGCTCAAGAAGACAATGTGGGACAACGTAGGAATAATACGTTCCTGCGCATCATTAGAAAAGGCCCTCAAGGACATTGACCTCCTTGTCTCTGCTACTTATGGACATGGCCTGACAAGAAGAGAGTTGGAGATGGTAAATATGCTCACCACGGCGAGACTCATTACATCATCCGCCCTTAAACGAAAAGAGAGTGTGGGGACACATTATAGAGAAGACTTTCCTACGTGGGGTGGGAAGAAGAGACATCTACGGGTGAGGGGTGATTACTGAAGGATGTATTTCCTGTACACATTCTTTACCTTCCTGACATACTGATGTGTAGCAGGAATTGGCGGTATGCCGGTATGCTGGATCACCCTCGTCATTCCGGCATGATAGGCTGCCAGGGCCAGGTCTATATCCCAGTTAAAGTAATCTAAGAGATATCTGAGATGCCTTGTACCGCCATCAATGTTTGCATCGGGGTCAAAGGAGTTTGAAACCCCCAACTCGAATGCAGTCATGGGCATCAGCTGCATAAGCCCCCTTGCCCCTTTTTCTGATATGGCATGTGGATTAAAGTCTGATTCAATGGCGATGACTGCCTTTACGAGGGCAGGGTCAAGTCCATACTTATAAGACTTCATCTCGATGAGATTACCGAAATCCTTTTGCATAACTTTTCCTTTAATAATCTCTGCATCCTCTTCTTTCTTCACTTTCTTCGGTGGTATGATCATTTTGTATTGCGGGTCTGTTGGGACATTTGTGAAGTGGACTGTACCGTTTTCATCCTCGTAGGTATAAATTTCTGCCTTAACAGGAACTGAGGACAGGATAGTGGATACAAGGGCCATTATGGATAGGAGGTAGCGGACCTCACGTAGTGGACATGGCGGCACCAGGGTCACTATCTGTCCGTTTGATAGGCGCATTGGTTTGATGTATAGCACTAAGGCGAACAGTTTGTCAAGGATTGGCCTCAGTGATGGCCTCCGTGAGGTAGTAGACACTATCTTTCCTGTTTTCTTTCTGTTCTGTATCACCGCCTGCCCCTCCTGTAACATAAATATTGATCGCACCGGTAGCGGTATTCTTATCGGCAACTGCAGCATGGTGGAAAAGTGGAGAGGGCATCGTTGTGGTATAGCTATCCAATAGTTCCAAGTTACCACTATTGTTAATAAAGTAGATGTAGACATTGGGATATATTTTGTGCGGCACGCTGTCATCACCGTCTCGTCCTCCTGTGACAATGATATATCTGCCAGCAGACGTAGCCGCATGATCTATTAATTGAACCGGCAGGAAGCTGGAGGAAAGTGTCCAGTTATTTGGAATCCCATCATCTGCTATCTTTGCAAAGTAGATCTCTTTATGAAAGGACTGAGTACCTATAGCACCACTGTTTCCACCGATGATATACAGGTAGTTATCCCCGTTAACAGTCACTGCTACAGTGACATGTTTGCTTAAGTCATAGGGAAGGTCTAAGTTAGGATTATGGACCCATGTCAATATGCTGCCATCATCCTTATTGATAACACCTATAAGGAGGTTCCGTACATTCTTCTTTAATGCGACACTCCAACCCCCGGTCACATAGAGATACCCATTGTGAACCGTTGCAGACTGGGCAAATAGTCCAGCCTTTTCAGGAGCAATACCCTTCTCCGGCGGAGGGAGCGAAGCCGTTTTTATCCACTCCCCTATACTCCCGTCAGGATTTATCACGGAATAGAAGACCTCCTCATTTAATATCGTCTCAAAGTTTGCCTGGTCAGGATACGGCGGCGCGCCATATTGGGGTTGGACAATGCCACCTATCAGGTATAGGTATCCGTTGTATGCAAGCATGGAGTGGCCTCGCAGGGTCTTCGGCAGGGAGACAGCAGGATTGAAAACTCCTATTGAGCCGTCCTGATTTATGCGGGCATAGGAAATCTTCTTTGTAAATCCACAGTCCTGATAATTACCATCACAGCTTGAATTACCCCCGGCAACATATATATAGCCGTTCCATATTGCTGATGCATGATCCCATATAGGTTGAGGTAACTTAACATCAGCTGTTATCCAGGTTTTGTATCCAACCGGGGATGGGAGTACCGTCACCAATATGCTGTCATTGATTACTGTCCCATCGATCATGGTTAGCTTCGCAGTAATGGTGGCACTTCCGGCAGATACACCTGTAACCTTCCCTGTCGTGCTATCCACTGTCGCTACAGACTTATTATCAGAAGCCCAGGTCACCTTAACATCAGTATAGCTATTCCCTGATACATCGCGGGCAACAACAGAGAGCTGTGCCGTGGTTCCGGCGACAACGGTCAAAGTCTTCTGGTAACCTGGAGTCCCGGTAACAGCGCCTGTGCTGCCCGATGTGTCAGTAGATCCTGACGACCCGCTTCCTATACTTATGCCCGGAGAGGATATCTCAAGGATGATGACATCCCCCTCATTAAGTCCATAATCAGGAAAGGTGCCTGTGTTGCTCCTTTTCTTGCCTGAATCACTACCACAGCCCAAGAGAAGCAGAAGTAAAATCAAGAGATAAGGAACAAGCTTAATCGATTTCATCTCACCACCTTACCCTATGCTGCTTCGGGCATCAGGGTTTAACCTCAGGTCAGCAAAGACACCTTTTTTATAATACCTGTGTCCCACCCATGCGATCATAACCGCATTATCCGTACAATATTTGGGTCCAGGTATATAAACCTTTATTCCATATCTTTGTGCATGCCTGCTCATTTCACCCCGAAGCACTCTATTGCATGCAACCCCTCCTGATACCACCACCCGGTCTATCCCCATCTCCCGGGCCGCTGCAATTGTCTTTGAAACCAGGATATCAACAACAGCCTGCTGAAAGCTTGCGGCAATATCAGATATCAGACTTTCTTCTCCCTTTAAGACCCCGGGTATGTCATCAATATGGGAAACAGGATACATAGCCCGAACATAACTTATCACCGCAGTTTTTATGCCACTGAAACTAAAATCAAATCCTTTCTTCTTCGAAAGCGCTCGCGGAAACGTTATGGCCTTTGGATCTCCTGTCTCCGCGCACCTCTCAATCGCAGGTCCACCTGGATATCCGAGACCTAAGATCTTAGAAACCTTGTCAAAGGCCTCTCCTGCAGCGTCATCGAGTGTGCTCCCAAGGAGTCTGTATTGACCTATGTCCTCCACGAGATACAGATTTGTATGCCCACCCGAGACGAGTAAACCGATAAATGGTTTTGTCACCCTCTTTTCCAGTGAGATAGCCCAGAGATGTCCTTCTAAGTGATTTACGCTGATGAGGGGAATCCTTAATGCGTAAGAGAGGGACTTTGCAAAGGACACACCTACGAGAAGGGCACCAATAAGGCCGGGGCCAGAAGTGACAGCGATAGCACTGAGGTCCCTCAATTCAATATCAGCCTTTTTTATGGCATTCTCAACAATAGGGGATATAACCTCTATATGCCTTCTACAGGCCAGCTCAGGGACGATTCCACCATACCGACCATGTATCTCATATTGATAACCTACGATATTGGACAAGACATGACGGCCGTCCTTTAACACGGCCGCTGCCGTTTCATCGCATGATGTCTCTATGCCAAGGATATAGCTCATAATAAAATAAAAAATTATTCTAGTATTTCTGATACCGGCACAAGCTCAATACCCTCTTTCTTAAAATCGGGAATCTTCTCTCTAAGGGCGGTTACTGTCTCAGGTCTTGGATGGCCTATTGCCGTAGCCTCGCCATTCTTCTTCGCCATCTTAATCACCTTATCTATCTGTCCCTTAATGTACTCTATATCACGATTGTTATCAAGAAAGACATCCCGCCTGCCACTACGGATACCCATACTCCTTGCAGTTTCATAAGCTACAGAGTCGGGTGATGTCTTGCTGTCTAAAAAGAACAACCCCTTTTTGTGTATCTCCTCAAGTAAGATATTCATTACAGCCCGGTTTTCAGTAAGAAGAGAGCCCATATGGTTATTAACACCAACGATATACGGCACGGCTTCAATATCCTTCGACAGCAGTCGGATCATCTCATCGTGGGACATCGTAGTCAATAGGGTCCCATTGCCTGGCTTTCTTAATGGATGGTGCGGTTCCATGGGAAGGTGTAGCATGACTTCATAATTAAGAAGCCTTGCCTCCTTTGCTATAGGGGTAGAGAAACGCTCACCAGGGAGGACCGAGAATGTAAGAGGAATACCAAGACCTACAAACTTCCTGAATATCCTGTCATCATATCCTATATCATCAATCACAATGGCAACTCTGACTTTATGTTCCTGCCGTTTTTGTTGCCCTTGTTGTTCCGGCCTGGCCTCTTCTATCCGCCTTTCGGTCCGTGATATGTCGCGATTATCAATCTCTGGAACAATTTTGGGTTGAGAGGATTGTCTTAATTTAATAGATAAGAGAATAAGGGCAAGGGCTATAAAGACTAATATGAGTATCCATATAATAATAGCGCTAATTCTATGTCGTCTCTTCATTACTCATCATTATATAACAAAAAAGGCTATCAAAACCTATCAGATTTTATATCCCCTGACAAGTCTTGATAGCCCCCAAAAATCTTACTTCTTACTTCTGACCTCTAACTTCTTACTTCTATCACACCTCTGCCAGTATCTCTTCCTCTATAAAGCCTGGCTTATTATCCTTTAAGACCACCTTTATCTTTCCTGACTCCTTAAACCTCCCCTTGATGATCTCCTCTGAAAGCGGGTCTTCAATATGCCTCTGGATCGCTCGTCTCATCGGCCGAGCCCCATACATGGATTGATATCCCTCTGTGATTAACCATTCCCTTACATCATCTGTAATCTCAAGGTGCATGTTGTTCAATAAAAGCCGCTCATTGACCTCAGATATCAGCATATCTACTATCCTGCTAAGATGTTCTTTATTGAGTGGGTGGAAGATAACGACCTCATCGATGCGATTCAGGAATTCCGGATTGAATACATTCTTTAGCTCAGTAGTAATTGACTCCTTCACCTTTCTGTAATGGTCCTCTTCCGAGACCTTCTGAAATCCCAGGGTAGATCCCTTTTCAACTATCCGTGCTCCAATATTGGAGGTCATAATGATGATGGTATTTCTGAAGTCTACCTTCCGGCCAAAACTATCCGTCAGACAACCGTCTTCAAAGATCTGGAGGAGTATATTAAACATATCCGGATGTGCCTTCTCTATTTCATCAAACAGGATCACTGAATAGGGCCGTCTCCTCACCTTCTCAGTCAACTGTCCCCCTTCCTCATACCCCACATATCCGGGAGGTGCCCCCATCAACCTGGAAGAGCTAAACCTCTCCATATATTCAGACATATCAATCTTTATCAGGGCATCTTCCTTATCAAAAAGATATTCTGCAAGCGCCTTGGCAAGCTCTGTCTTTCCAACACCCGTTGGACCGAGGAAGATAAAAGAACCGATCGGACGCTTTACCCCTTTTAGCCCTGCCCTCGACCGTCTGATAGCCTTCGCAATAACGGATATCGCCTCATCCTGCCCAACAATACGCTTATGAAGTTCTGTCTCGATATTCAATAACTTCTGTGTCTCTCCCTCTTCAAGTTTTACCAGGGGGATGCCTGTCATCTTTGACACGATATAGGCGATATCTTCCTTTCCTACCACAGGCCGTGTCTTATCCATCTGACTTCTCCAGTCTCGTTTCGCCTCATCGATTAAATCTCTAAGTCTCTCTTCTTCCTCTCTAAACTTTGCAACAGCCTCAAACCGCTGGAGCCTGCTGACAATCTCCTTTTCCCGGATTACATTCTTTAACTCCTGCTCGATAACACGTATCGTCTCCGGAACAAAATGTGCAACCAACTTGGCCCGTGACCCGGCCTCATCAATCACGTCAATCGCCTTGTCGGGGAGATATCTTTCTGTTATATACCGATCAGAAAGCCGGGCGGCCTCCTCAATCGCCTCATCTGTAATATAGATATTATGGTGTTCTTCATATTTCCGTCGAAGCCCTTTAATAATCTCTATCGTTTCCTCTACACTTGCGGGATTAACATATATGGGCTGGAATCTCCTCTTTAGGGCACCGTCCTTTTCGATATACTTTCGATATTCATCGAGGGTTGTAGCACCAATACACTGTATCTCCCCTCTGGCAAAGGCCGGTTTAAGCATATTAGAGGCATCTATAGAACCTTCTGCAGCACCAGCGCCAACCAATGTGTGTAACTCGTCAATAAATATAATGATATTTCCTGCGGTCATAATCTCCTTCATGATGACCTTCAGACGCTCTTCGAACTGCCCTCTGTACTTTGTTCCGGCAACCAACGCCCCCAGGTCAAGGGCTATCACCCTCTTGTTGAGAAGATTATCCGGCACTTCAAGATTCACAATCTTTTGAGCCAAACCTTCAACGATAGCCGTTTTGCCAACACCAGCCTCCCCTATAAGGGACGGATTGTTCTTCGTCCGCCTGCTCAATATCTGGAGCACACGTTCAATCTCATCATCGCGTCCAATGACAGGATCCAGCTGACCCTCTACAGCCAGTGCAGTAAGGTCTCTGCCAAACTCATCGATCGCTGGTGTATTGCTCTTCTTTTCCCGCTCCCTGGGTTGAACCCTCTTGAGGAAGCTCAGCGTAAGCTGTCTTGCCGTAAGGAGGTTTGCCCCAAGACTTCTGAGTATCTTACCGCCGATACCCTCCTCTTCTCTTATCAGTCCCAAAAGGAGGTGTTCGCTGCTTACAAAATTGTGCCCAAGTAATTTTGCCTCTTCTATAGAGTACTCTATGACCCTCTTGACACGCGGGGTAAAAGGGATCTCTCCGTAGGTCATCGTAACACCGCCTGAAGGTAGATTCCGCTCTACCTCCATCCGAATCTGCTCTGGAGAGAGCCCCATCTTTTTCAGGACGATGAGCGGGGCCCCTTCTCCATCCCTTAAAATGGCAAGAAGTATGTGCTCTGTACCAAGGTAATCGTTCTGATGCCTTTCTGCCTCTTCCCTTGCCAAGATAATTATTTTTCTGCCACGGTCAGTAAATCGTTCAAACATTTGACCCCCTTATATAAAATATAAGTGCTCAATTTATTTTAATTTTATCGTAGCTTCTTTCTATATGTCAAGTCATTTCCCCCAAGGGGCATTGAAGTAGTTGTTAACCAGCAATTTG
>JAHFEQ010000003.1:0-51571 GCA_023248395.1 Nitrospirota bacterium | reverse complement strand
ACCAGATTTCATCATAACCTCGAGACAGCAGAGGCCTATTTTTCTAAGATTTGTACGACCCATACCTACCAGGATCGGGTTGCAGAGGTTCGTCTTGCAAAGAGTATCGGGCTATCCACATGCAGCGGATGCCTGTTAGGAATAGGGGAAAGTCTGGAAAACAGGGTCGAGCTGGCCTTTGAACTCATGTCATTAGATGTAGATTCTGTTCCCGTCAACTTTCTTATGCCTGTTCAGGGTACCCCATTGGCAGATGTCCGGTCCATTAGTCCTGCAGATGCCCTCAAAATAATTGCACTGTTCAGGATATTGATGCCTGAGAAGGAGATACGAATATGCGGTGGGAGGATCACAGCACTCCATGATCTGCATCCACTGATATTTGCAAGTGGTGCGAACGGGATGATGATAGGGAACTATCTGACAAAGAGTGGAAGGGAGCCGAACAAAGACCTTCAGATGCTCAGAGATTTGGGTCTGGAACATGTTTCTATATAGCATCAGGATGAGGGCATCTTCATCCAATGTCCATGTATCAGGTGCCGAACATCTCTTAACCGGAGATCGTATTGAAGAGGTTTTGACAGATCTATTATCGCAAGCACTCTCCTCTTATACTACGCCAGATGAAATATGGGTATCCATCGATCCTATTGAGGCTAATTCAGTGACCTGCATCAAATCTCTCCATGTCAGGACGATAGCATCCTCATCCTGCAAAGAGGCCCACTGGACCGCTAGAGAGATATTAGAGTCACATGGGATATCTCTTAAAGTAATCGAAAGGGCATTCCAACTACTTCAGTCCGGACCGACTCCTGAAGGGACCAATATGCGCGGGGCTATTATTATGGATGTATTTACAGGTGAGAGGATAGAGCCTGATATCAGAAGGGGGGTCAGGGTTTCAAGGATAGATTACACTGAAGATGCAAGAAGGCATCTTGAGAAAGAATTAAATGACTATGGCATTTATCATAAAAGGGTTATAGATGCCCTGGGTATTGCAACGAAGGTCGCAAATAAGGTAGAAACTGTCGCTGAACTCTGCTGGTCTGACAACCCTGATTATACGACGGGGTATGTTGCCTCCAAAGAGGGTGGCTATGTGCGCGTCACCAGCATGAAAGAGAGTGGGTCTCTGAGAGGAGGAAGGGTTTTCTTTGTGAATCCTGAGGGTTTGGATCTTGAGCAATATATCCATTATCTCGAGAGACAACCGGTGATTATAAACAGGATAGGAGAGATATTCCCCCTTCTCCCCTCCCTTGGCGGGAGGGGATTAAGGGGAGGGTGAATGTATGCGCCTTAAGACCTTAAAAGAAGAATTAGAGCTTCTGAAGGAATCACACCTCTTTCGAACCCTGAAGAGGGTTGATTCTGACCAGTCGTCAAGGATCACTATCAACGGCAGGGAACTTATCTCCCTCTGCTCAAATAACTACCTTGGGCTTGCCAATCACCAGGCATTAAAGGACGCGTCCATCGCGGCCATCAGAGATTATGGAAATAGTGCCGCTGCCTCCCGGCTGATATCAGGGAACATGAAGATCCATGAGCGGTTAGAAGATGTCACAGCAGAACTCAAAGGAACAGAGACGTCACTGGTATTTAATACGGGGTATATGGCAAATGCCGGAGCCTTACAGGCCCTTGCAGATGAACAAGATGCCATTTTTAGCGACGCATTGAATCATGCAAGCATCATCGATGGGTGCAGACTCAGCAGGGCAAAGGTTTTTGTGTATCATCACAGGGATGTGCCGCATTTGCGTTCATTATTATCAATGGCTGCTGGCTATCGGAGAAGGATTGTCATCACGGATAGTGTCTTTAGTATGGAGGGTGACATAGCCCCACTCCCTGATATTATTACGGCCGTAAAGGATCATGATGCCATTCTTATTGTAGATGATGCCCATGCTACCGGTGTTTTAGGAAAGACAGGTCACGGGTCATTAGAGCACTTCGGGCTGACAGATAATGGCATTATTCAGATGGGAACTTACAGTAAGGCATTAGGCTCTTTCGGGGCCTATATTGCATCCACTAAGCAAGTTAAGGAGTATCTGATTAATAAGGCCAGGGCCTTCATATACACAACGGCACTTCCTCCATCCGTCATAGCCGCATCGATCGCTGCCATAAAAATTCTTAAAGAAGATCACGAGATACTGAATATATTATGGCGAACCACAAGATTATTTGGAGAAAGACTAAAATCTCTTGGGTTTAATACCCTGGACAGTGAGACTCCGATTATCCCTATACTCACAGGAGGGGTAGAAGATACTCTTTTATTCTCAAAGAGACTATTCGAGGAGGGAATATATGCGGCTCCGATACGTCCACCCACTGTCCCTGAAGGAAGTTGCAGGATAAGGACAACTGTCACAGCCGCTCACAGTGAATCGGATATAGAATTTTGTTCAGGAGTATTTGAGACGGTAGGTAAAGAGCTCAGGATAATTTGAAAATTCCCTCTCCTCTTAGGGGAGAGGGACAGGGTGAGGGGGAATTTATGTTTGTCATGAAAAAGGTCGTCCTCATCACCGGCGCATCACGTGGGCTTGGCCGCATGCTGGCGTTGAGATTTTCAGCAGGAGGATTCAGGGTCGCTGCGAATTATTTCCGGAGTAAGGATGCGGCCCTCGCTGTGGTCAGTAAGATCGTTGATAGCGGTGGCGAGGCTATCCCCCTTTGTGCGGATGTAAGGTCATCAGTAGAGGTCAACTCTATGATTGACGCAATATGTGAGAGATGGGGTTTGATAGATGTCCTGATAAATAATGCCGGGATTACGAAAGACAACATACTCCCAAAGGTGAAAATAGAAGATTGGGAGGAGACGATTGCCACGAATCTTACCAGTGCATTTAATACAAGCAGGGCTGTATCAGAGTCCATGGTGAAAAAAAAGAGTGGTCACATCATCAATATCTCCTCCTGGTCCGGCCTTAAAGGGAAGGCAGGCCAGGCTGCCTACTCTGCCGCAAAGGCAGGATTGATAGGGCTGACAAAGTCCGCAGCATTAGAACTGGGAGAATTCAATATTCAGGTGAATGCGGTACTACCAGGTTTTATGAGAACGGATATGGTGCAGAATCTATCCGGGTCTGCAAAGGATAAGGTTATCTCATCGAATATCCTGAAGCAAGAGCAGGATATTTCCGAAGTGGCGGAATTTGTATACAACTTGTCACTGATGAAAAATATATCCGGACAGGTCTTTAATCTGGATAGCAGGGTGTAGCAGCAAGAGAGGAGGGTGTTATAAAGCTAAAGGGGTCACAATTGGTACGCGGAATCTTCATCACCGGAACCGACACAGGAGTGGGTAAGACTTTGGTGGCGGCTGGCATTGCTTCTGCGTTTAGGGAACGAGGCATCAATGTCGGGGTCATGAAACCGATCCACACCGGCTGTAAAACAAGGAAAGGAACTCTGATTCCTGAAGACTCTGTCAAACTCGCCAAATCCGCCTCTGTTGAAGATTCATTAGGACTTATCACCCCGTACTCATTCAGAGAGCCTGTAGCCCCTTTTGTCGCTGCTACAGAAAATAATGTCGTAATAAATCCTGAAAGGATCATAAAATCTTTTAAAACGCTGTGCAAAAGACATGAGTACATGATCATAGAAGGTATCGGCGGTGTCCTGGTCCCTATAACCCAGAGCTTCTATCTTGCAGACCTGATAAAGAGACTCAAGCTTCCTGCCCTCATAGTCACAAGACCTGGGCTTGGAACAATTAATCACACTATGCTGACAATAAACTGCTTGAAGGAAAGAAAAACACCTCTGATAGGGATTGTAATAAATTACAGCAGAAAGGGGGAAAACACATTAGCAGAGAGAAGCTGCTCAGAGACTATAGAAAGTCTTTCTGGGATTCCTGTCATTGGCACTATACCTTATATATCAAAAGGGAAACTAACTGGCCTTAATCCTTTCCTTAAACTCGCGGACGGCCTCTTTGATATCCGATGCTGAAAGAATGGCGGAAATCACGGCGACACCATCTGCACCAGCCCTTATCACATCAGAGACATTTTCATGATTTATGCCACCTATTGCCATCACGGGTACTGATGCACCTGCCCTTACCCTTCTTATTCCCTCAACACCATATGGTGAGGTCACCATCTTTGTACTGGAATGGAATATCGGACCGAATCCTATGTAGTCCACATCGAGGTTGTTTGCTGCTGTTGCCTCTTCAAAGCAATGTGTAGAGAGGCCTATTACCTTATCTTTCCCCAAAATCCTTCGTGCAATATCAACCGGGATATCCTCTTGTCCGAGATGGACCCCGTCAGCATCAACCGCAAGGGCAAGTGCTGGATCATCATTGACAATAAATAAGACACCAGCCTTTTCGGTAATCTCCCGAAGCCTTTTCGCTACAACTAAGGCATCCTTCTTTGTCAGTACCTTTTCTCTGTACTGGATGATATCCACCCCGGTCTCTACAGCCTCTATCGCTATAGAGACAATATCCGTTTTCGTGTGCTGTTGATCAAGGATCAGGTAGAGACCTTTTATTTTTCTTTTCTTCACTCGAAAATACCGTTATAGTTGCCGGGTACCCATTGCGGCCGAAGGCCAATGGAATGGGTGGTATTGGGTTTCCTGCGCCCATGCCTGACAAATCAGGCAACTACAACCTTCCTATTGCCCGATAAATCAGGCAATTACAGGCTATCTATTATTGACTGAGTAACTGTTCAACGAGGTTCGTAGAATATTTCCCTGACAAAAATTCTCGACTTTGGAGGACCCTTTTATGGAATGGGATGGTGGTCTTTATCCCTTCGATGACAAATTCGTCAAGGGCTCTGCCCATCCTGGAAATGGCATCTTCTCTGTCTGCGCTATGGACGATCAGCTTGGCTATGACAGAATCGTAGAACGGTGGAACTGTATAACCGGCATAGGCTGCGGAGTCTAACCTCACACCAGGACCGCCAGGGGCACAGTAGGCTGTAATTCTCCCCGGAGATGGTGTAAACTTCTCAGAGTCTTCAGCATTGATCCGGCACTCAATACTGTGTCCCATCATTCGGATATCCTTTTGTTTATACCGCAATGGCTCTCCTGCAGCGACCCGAATTTGTTCCTTTACAAGGTCTATGCCCGTAACCATTTCTGTAATGGGATGCTCTACCTGGATACGGGTGTTCATCTCCATAAAATAAAAATTATTCTCTTCGTCGACAAGAAATTCTATGGTCCCGGCATTTATATAAGCGAGAGATTTAGAGGCCTTTACTGCCACTTCTCCCATCTTCTTTCTCATCTTTTCATCTACGATTGGTGATGGCGTCTCTTCTATGAGCTTTTGATGCCTGCGCTGCACCGAGCACTCCCTCTCTCCAAGATGGATCACATTACCAGACTTGTCCGCCAATATCTGTACCTCAACATGCCTGGGGTTAGAGAAGAACTTCTCTATGTACACTTGATCACTTCCGAACGATGCCTTGGCCTCTGCCTGGGCCATGAGGAAAGTATTGACCAACTCCTGCTCTTTATGAACCACCCTCATTCCCCTTCCACCCCCACCTGCACATGCCTTTATAATGACAGGAAATCCTATCTCTTTTATGACATTCAGGGCCTCTTTTTCAGAAGACACAACACCTCTGCTGCCCGGCAAAATAGGCATGCCGCACTTAATCATAGTCTCTTTCGCCTTAGCCTTATCCCCCATCATGGCTATGTTATCCGGTGTCGGCCCGATGAAGACAATCCCTGCGGCTTCACACGCCTCTGCAAAGTGGGCATTCTCAGCAAGAAAACCATAGCCAGGATGGATTGCCTCTGCATCCCTGATCTCCGCGGCACTAAGGATATTCGGTATATTTCTATAACTCTGAGCACTATCCGGAGGACCTACACAGACTCGTTCATCGGCAAACCGGACATGCAGGGACAATTCGTCGGCCTTTGAATAGATGGCCACAGTCTTGATACCAAGCTCTTTGCATGCACGGATTATTCTAAGGGCTATCTCCCCCCGGTTGGCTATAAGTACTTTATGAAACATAATAATATGCTATGAGAGAGGCTCTATCTTAAACAAGATTTCACCATACTCTACTGGCTGAGAATCCTGAACCAGTATCTCAATGATCTTTCCATCAATCTCTGATTCGATCTCGTTCATCAGCTTCATGGCCTCAACAATACAGAGGATCTGACCCTTTTTTACGACATCACCTACATTGGCATAGGGTTCTGTTCCAGGTGATGGTGCCCGAAAGAATGTCCCGACAATAGGAGAGCTGACATTATAATATTTATCTTCTACCACCTCAAAAACCTGATGTATAGACCCCTGGGTTACAGCGGGAGTGGAAAATGTAGCCGATACGTTCTCCTGGATTCTCTTCAGACCTGATGCTGCCAGGGGGGCGGATTTCTTTATCCTGACACGAATCCCACCCTTTTCAACCTCAAGCTCAGAGACCTCTGTGTCCTTGATAAGGTCCATGAGCACTCTTATATCATCGATGGCAACCCACGACTTTTTTGCAGACTTTACTGATTTAGGATCGTTTGGCTCTTTCATCTCACCCTTTCAATAAATTCTCCGTTACGTGTATCAACCTTTATGATATCCCCTTCATTGAGATATAAAGGGACCTTCACGACTGCACCCGTTTCGAGGACTGCCGGCTTTGAACCCCCTGTAGCCGTATCACCACGAATACCCGGATCTGTCTTCGCAATGGTCAGCTCTACGGATAAGGGCAAATCTATCCCTATCGGGTTTTCATTGAAGTATAAAATATTTAAGACCATATTTTCCTTGAGATAGTTTTTGCTCGCCCCAAGCTGATCCCCCCGTAAAAATAGTTGCTCAAAGGTGTTAATCTCCATAAAATAGTACTGACCTTCAGCAGAATAGAGATACTGCACCTCTTTTTCTTCTAAATTAGGTTCATCGAGCTTCTCACCTACCCTGAATGTCCGTTCAAGAATACTCCCGCTTTTGAGGCTCTTCATTTTTGTCCTGCAAAATGCCCCTCCCTTTCCAGGTTTAACATGCTGGGCATCCACGACAATATATGGCTCTCCATCCAATTCTACCTTGTTCCCCGTTCTCAGATCACCGACAGTTATCAACGTCTCTTCCTCCCCTTTTATATGATTCCAGAGATTTTTTAGAAGTCTTCTTACCTCTTACTTCTTACAATCTCGACGGCAGCCCTTAACCCCAGCAAGTAGCTATTGACTCCAAATCCTGCAATCTGACCTGCAGCAACTCCGGAGACATAGGAATAATGACGAAACTCCTCTCTCCTGTATATATTTGAGATATGCACCTCGATAACCGGTATATCTATCGCCGCGATAGCATCCCGAAGGGATACACTGGTGTGAGTGTAACCTCCCGGATTGAGCACAATAGCATCATACCTGGCAGATGCCTCCTGTATTTTGTCTATAAGAGCCCCCTCAGAGTTAGACTGAAAGATGTCAACATTCATTTCAAGTCCTTTTGCAAGGGTTCTGAGAGACTCATTTACTTCGTTGAGGGTTATGTTCCCATAGACCCCTACTTCCCTCTTCCCAAGCATGTTTAGATTAGGACCATGAATGACCAATATCTTTTCCACATCTACCTCTTGTTTTTTTGTATCTTCTCCAGGAGGCCCTGAAGGCGGTTTATCTGTGAATCCCTTCCACGACCTGCTAACTGTTGACTACTGCCTCTCAACTTCTCCCTAACTGACTCATTATCAGGCTCTCTCTCCAGAATACGTCCATATATGTCAATACCTTTTTCTATGTTACCCTGAGCAACGTACAGATCTCCCATAGTCTCTGTCAGAAGTTCTTCTTCTACTCTCTCTTGTTCTTTCTCTGTTTTTTGTTCAACTTCCCATGAGGATGTAAAATCTATCTTTATATTTTCCTGCGGTACAGCAGGCACAGGCTGCCCATTCTTTGAAGGCCCTTCAGTCTGTGGAACGCCTTCCATCTTCTCAGCCATTAGATTTGATAATAACTCTGTAATCTCTTTATCTTTGGGACTGAAAACGAGCAAGGTCTCACAAGCCTTTATAGCATCATCAATCCTCCCAAGATCTTTATATAAAGAGACTAATTTTCTGTGGGCAAAAAGGTTATCTGGACTTAGCTGTACGACATACTCAAACTCTTTCAACGCCTCATTGGTCATCCCTTTCTCAAGATAGGCCTTACCCAAAGAGACTCTGGCCCCCAGGTAGTTAGGGTATGCCTGAAGCCCTTCCGTAAGGACAGCAATGGCGTCATCTAACATACCGGACTTAATATACTCTTCTGCGATAGGGATAAAAAACCTGTCCGCCTTTTCCTTATTCATGACTCACCCTGGCAATCACACAGTCCAATATCTTATCAGCGACATCAGACTTGGACATCACAGGATACTCAATGACATCACCCCACCTGTCCATCAGGATCACAATATTTGTATCCTTCTCAAAACCAGCCTCTGGAAGGCTGACATCATTCGCGACAATCATATCTAAATGTTTAGACTTCAGTTTCTCTTTTGCATTGATGATCAGGTCTTCAGTCTCTGCGGCAAATCCAACTACAAATTGGGCACCCTTTTTCCTGTGTATTTCCTCAAGGATATCTGTTGTTTTAATAAGATTGAGCGTAATACTTTCACCCTTCTTAATTTTTGAGAAAACTTTCTCAGCAGGTCTAAAGTCAGAAACCGCTGCTGCCATGATGACTACAGTAGCCTCTGCAAGCCTGTTCATCACTGCGTCGCACATATCTTCTGAAGTTGTTACATGGATACACTCTACCCCGGACGGAGGTGTCAGTGCCGTTGGGCCGCTGATCAGTATTACCCTTGCCCCTCGTCTTTTCGCTGCCCCAGCTATTGCGTATCCCATCTTCCCGGAGGATATGTTGCTGATATATCGTACAGGGTCAATTGCCTCTCTGGTAGGACCAGCGGTAATCAAGGTGACATGCCCATCCATATCTTTATCCATCGCGAGTTTGTCACCGACAAAGGACAGGATCTCCTCCGGATCTGACATACGGCCGGGGCCTGAGATACCAGATGCCAGAGGACCAATCGCAGGTCCTGTAAAATCGACCTTAAATTGCCGCAAACAGGAAATGTTCCTCTGGACGATGGGATTTTCATACATCTCCGAGTCCATGGCCGGGGCCATAATTACCGGACATTTAGCTGCCATGAGAATGGTACTCAACAGATCATCCGCGATCCCATTCGCCATTTTCCCTATAATATTTGCAGTAGCGGGTGCCACAAGTATCATATCAGCATCTCTACCCAGATATAAATGGGTAATTTCCTCACGCTGATTGAGTTCAAACATCTCCGTATATACTGGTTTTTTTGATAAGGTCCGAAATGTCAGGGGGGATATAAATATGGCAGCCTCAGTCGTCATTACTACTGTTACATCTGCCTCTTCCTCCACAAGTCTTCTCAAGAGGTACACGGCCTTATAGGCAGCTATACTGCCTGTAACACCTAATATGATCTTCTTTCCTGTTAGCTTCACTCGTCCCTGCTCCCAGACCCTGAAATGTTATCCCCTGGTTCTGGTACGTAGACACCGAGGTCCTTTTCGATCTCTTTCTTTATCTCGTCCTCTTCTACCCCCTCCCCTGTAACCTGAGTATCTTGCAGCACTTTTGCAGCCTCTGCCTGCATGGCCTTCCGTGCCTCTTTACCAGTTACATACTCAATCTGACATTCTGAAAGCTCATCCAGTGCCATAGTGGATGCCTTTATATATTTTGTAGGGACCACTGTCTTAACGCCGCTCATGAGTCGTCTCGCCCTCTCAGTGGCAAGGACGACCATCCTGAACCTGCTATCTAATCTCCCCTTATCAACTACGATTGGTAAGGATACTATGTCCATAATATTCATCCTCCTCGCTTAGCAAAAAAGTTACACTCTACCCACCCCGGATCAACCCTCTCTATCTTTATTCTCGCCGAGATGATAATAGATTTAAGCCTCTCCAGGGCGGTATCAAAATCGTCATTTATAATAAGGTAGTCATACATCCTGTAATCTTTGGCCTCCTCATTGGCGTTATCTAATCTCCGCTTTATCTCATCTGGTGTGTCTCCCTTCCTTACAGTTAGCCTCTGCCTGAGATCTTCAAAGGAGGGGGGTAATACATATATGAACACCCCATTCCTGAATCTCTTCTTTATCTGGGACGCACCCTGCGAATCGATATCTAATATTACATCAATCTCCTGATTAAGTAACTCATTTAATTCCTTCTGAGATGTCCCGTAGTAATTGCCATGCACGATAGCCCACTCGATAAACGCATCCTCCGCTATCATCTTTTTAAATTTTTCGGTAGAAGTAAAGTGATAATCAGAGCCATCGACCTCTGATGGTCGTGCAGACCTTGTGGTATAAGATATGGAGTGCATAAGATTTGGGATATATTTCATAACCTCTTTACAGAGTGATGTCTTACCGGCCCCGGAAGGTGCAGAGACAACAAACAAAAGCCCTCTTTTCGTCCAGGGATCTTTATGCAGTTCTTTAGCAGTTCCCGGCGTAATCATTTTCCAGAATCCTTATCACTCCTCTCTGTGAAACGTTGTGTAATGGTCTCTGCCTGCACTGCTGAAAGTATCACGTGCCCGCTATCCGTAATAATGACTGTCCTTGTCTTTCTTCCCTGAGATGCATCAATGAGCCTCCCTATCTTCTTTGCCTCTTCCTTCAACCGTTTCATTGGAGCAGAGGAGGAAGATACGATGCTTATGACCCGGGATGCCAATACGACATTACCAAATCCTATATTGATCAATTTATAATCCACACTCTCTCCTTGAGATCCCGACTATTAATACCCAGTCGTCCAAACTATGCGGAAATCTTTGGGCAATAGTATACAACATCCAAGCAAGAATTCTCAACCATAAACAAATTGACACTCAAAAATGCCCGGGTGCCCCATCGGGACTGCAGGTAGATATTTTTCAGTGTCAATTACTCAATATTCTGCACCTGCTCCCTGATACGCTCTGCCTCTGCCTTCATGTCAACTATAATCTGCGATATCGTCATATCAGATGCCTTTGAGGCTATCGTGTTAATCTCGCGATTGACCTCCTGCAAAAGAAAATCGAGAGTCCGGCCCACAACTCCCCCGACATCCAGTTTATCTTTTAGCTGAGCAATGTGACTATTTACCCTCACGATCTCCTCAGTAATATCCATCCGTTCAACCATCATGGCAAGTTCCTGATATACTCTATCCATATTGAGTTGGGGAATTTCAGATAGCTCTTTGATCCGCTCAAAGTATCTCTTTTTCATATTACGGCTTACGATGGGTACATTCCGTTCTATATGCTTCGTCATGGATTCTAATTTACCTATCCGTCGTTTAAGATCTTTGTATATTATACGCCCCTCTTTACACCTCATTTTCATGATTTCGTCAAGGGCCTTATCTAATATCTTCAGAAAGGGTTCTTCAATTTCACTATTGCCATAATCTACCCTTGAAAATGTAATCATATCTTTTAGGGCTAACATATCTGATAGTCGTATGTCCTTTCTGATAGTAAAGTTGACATTAAAAACCTTTGATAGCTCCTTTAATATTGTCTGATATTGTCTTATGGTGGAGATTTTTAATTCTGGTCTTACATCTCTCAGCGGGGTGTCAACCTGTAATATCGATACTTCAAACTTGCCTCTGGAAAACTTACCAGATAGAGCACTCCTGACCTTTTGCTCAAACCTTATAAGCTCGTCAGGGAGTCTAACGTTCGTATCGCAATATCTATGGTTAACTGACCGTATCTCTACCCTGTAGATAATTCCACAGCAGGTACCCTCACTGCGGCCAAAACCTGTCATGCTTTGCACCACCTACGAATTTCCCTCCCCCAGACCATATTTTTTTATCTTATAACCTATCTGCCTTGGTGTAATACCGAGTTGCCTTGCTGCCTTTGCCTGGACATAGCCGCATCTCTTTAATGCCTCTAAAATTCTCTCCTTTTCTATCTCCTCAACTGTCCTGTCAAGTGTCTTTATTAGACTATGCCTGTTCTTCTCATGGGGATTGCCGGGCACAAGGCTCGTTTCTATATTAATGGGAACATCCTCTGCCATGATTATTTCATTCCTGGCCATAACGATCATCCTTTCCACACAGTTTTCGAGCTCTCTGACATTCCCTGGCCAGTCATGCATCAAAAGGGTGTCGAGGGCCTCATTAGATATCTTGATCTCTCTACCATTCTCTTCGTTGTATATCTGAAGAAAGTGGCCAACAAGAGGTGGAATATCCTCCTTCCTGCCTCTCAGAGGGGGTATCCTGATAGGGACAACATTTAATCTGTAGTAGAGATCCTCACGGAAATCACCCCTCATGACTGCTTCTTCCAAATTCTTGTTAGTGGCTGCAATAATACGCACATCTACTGTAATACTTTTAGTACCACCAACCCGTTCAAATCTCTTTTCCTGCAGGACTCTCAAAAGCTTGACCTGTGTCGATAGGGGTATATCTCCTATCTCGTCGAGGAACAACGTTCCACTGTCGGCTAACTCAAATCTACCTCTCTTTGCCTGCATTGCGCCAGTAAATGCCCCCTTTTCGTGGCCGAACAGATCACTTTCAATCAAGGTATCAGGGATAGCAGCACAATTAACACCTATAAAGGGTTTATCGCAACGTTTGCTGTGGTAATGTATCGCCCTGGCTATCAACTCCTTTCCTGTTCCACTTTCTCCCCTTAAGAGTACAGTTGCTTTACTCTGGCTTACCCTCCATGCCGCATCCAGGATCTCTCTCATCTTTTCACTCTGGAAAACTATATTCGCAAACCGGTACGGAGATTTAAGCTCTCGCTGGAGACTCATCTTCTCCTTGATAAAACTCTTTCGCTCCAGCTCTACCACCTTCGATATCGTAATTGCCTGACCGATCAGAGAGGCAACGATCGTAAGTACCCTGACATCCTCCTCTAATGCAATGGATCTATCTGTAAAAAGCCTGTCAACACTAAGGACTCCTATGGTCTCACCCTTAACATTTACAGGGACACAGATAAAGGAAATATTCTCTCGGGATATATCCCCCCTCGATCTGGTCCGGTTCAGGAAAAGAGGCTCTCTCCCAACATCAGGCACAATAATGGGCTCCCCGGTCTCTACCACCCTTCCAGTAATCCCCTCGCCGATTTTATAGACACCACGCCCTTTTTCCTCTGCAGTGAGACCATGACCTAACTCTATGTATAACTGCTTTGTATCGGGGTCTATCAGGGTCAATGTCCCTCGACGCATCCCCATATTCTCAGAGAGAATCTCCAGGATAGACCCTAACGTTACTTTAGGGTCTATGGAGGCCCCTAATCTCTTCGAGATCTCATAAAGTGTCGTGAGCTCCAATACCTTATAGTTGAGCTCACTAATAGCATCCTTGTAACTTTTTTCCATCTGTCTCCTGAAGTTTAAACAAAATTGTCGTTACTATAACATGATTGTACAGACTCTTGCAATATCTCCCTGTCCACATCTTCTATTATTTTCACCTCTCCCAGCCTTACAGGCAGGATAAATCTCACCTTCTCATCAATAACCTTCTTATCTCTATGAAGTATATCCCACAGGGTTGCAAACTCGAGCCGGGGGATAGAGGTCCTGAGTCCAATAAGTCTGCACAATCTTTCTGTCCTTTCAAATACATCCTGATCACATATTCCCATGGTGTAAGCAAGCCTCGCTGCACATACCATCCCCATGGCTACAGCCTCGCCATGTTTGTACATTTTATAGTCTGTAATGGTCTCAATGGCATGCCCTATGGTATGGCCGAAGTTGAGGATGGCCCTTAACCCCTTCTCCCTCTCATCAGCGCTGACAACCATCGACTTTATCTCACAAGACTTCACTACCAGATGAATTAACACCTCCTGATCGAGAGAAAGTATCTTTTTATAATTCTCTTCAAGAAAATCAAAGAATCGGTCGTCTGCAATAACACCATATTTAACGACCTCAGCCATCCCTGCTATCAACTCACGACGTGGCAATGTTCTTAATACTTCTACATCTATCCATACAAGGACAGGCTGGTAGAATGCCCCTATCAGATTCTTTCCGAGGGGATGATTTACACCGGTTTTGCCTCCAACACTACTGTCTACCTGTGCCACTAATGATGTCGGGACCTGGATATATGGAACTCCACGCAGATACGTGGCGGCCACAAATCCTGCAATATCACCTATGACTCCACCACCCAAGGCAATAATGGAAGAGTTGCGTTCAAACCTCTCTTTAATCAAGATGTCATATATTTTACTAACAGATTTGATGGTTTTGTATCGTTCCCCTGCAGGAATCTCGATGGCAGTGGGGATAAAGCCTGCCCCTTTTAATTGTCGATAGATAACCCCACCGTAAAGCTTCGTTAATTTGGGATTTGTAATAATAGCAACCTTTTTCCCTAAAGAGAGGTTAGATAGACGATCACTTAAGTTATTCAGGATATTATAGCCTATGAAAATATCATAACTTCTTGAACCGAGCATCACCCTAACATTTTTCATAATTCCTCCTGCAAAAATAAACAATCCCCCCATCCCTCCTTTAATCAGGGGGAAACGGGGGGATTTTCTTACTTCCTACTTCTTACTTCTTACCTGCTACCCTATCACAGGCATCTACTATAATATCCACTATCTTCCCTACATCAAGCCTGTCAGTATCAACAGACAGATTGGCCTCTGCATACAGTTTTTCACGCGCATCCAAAAGACGTTTAATCTCATTAAGCGGATCTTCTACATTCAGTAGCGGCCGATGAGACTCAGATCTTACCCTTTCATAGATCGTCTCTGGTGAGGCTTTGAGCCAGACCATTAACCCACCTTTCTTAAGACTCAAAATATTTTCCCGGTTTAGAACTATTCCACCGCCAGTGGATATCACATGACCTCTTGCATCTGATAGCTCTTTAACAACTCCTGCTTCAAGTCTTCTGAAATAGTTCTCTCCATATTCCCAAAATACGTCTGCGATACCTTTCCCTATCCTCTCTTCAATAATCTTATCTGTATCAACAAATGCATATCCAAGCCTCTTAGCTAATCTTTGACCCACCTCTGTCTTGCCGCTTCCCATAAAGCCTATTAACACGATGTTCTTCATTTGAAAATACTTTTAAACCATTGTTTAAATTTTTTTAATAGAGTCAAGATACCCCAAGTAATTTCTCTCTATTTCCTCTATAGAATCACCACCGAATTTCTCTAATATCGCATTAGCAATCTCAGTTGCTACCATCGCCTCACCCACCACACTTGCTGCAGGAACTGCACAGATATCTGACCGTTCAACAGATGCCTTAAAGGGCTCCTTAGTACCAATATCGACTGAATCTAAAGGCGAGTATAAGGTTGCAATAGGCTTCATTGCTGCACGAACTATTATATTCTCACCATTCGTTATACCGCCTTCTATGCCGCCGGCCCTATTTGTCTTTCTATAAAAACTTTGTTTCTCCTCATCATAATAAATGGCATCATGTACCCCTGAACCAAGTTTTCTTGCAGCTTCAAAACCTTCACCAATCTCCACACCCTTTATCGCCTGTATACTCATAACGGCATAGGCAATCCGGGCATTCATCCTCCTGTCCCACTGAGAGTAACTCCCCAACCCAGGAGGGACATTTGTTACGATTATCTCAAAAACGCCCCCTACTGTATCCCCTTTTTCCTTGGCCTCCTTTATTCTGGTCTTCATCCTGATCTCAGCCTTTTTATCCACGCATCTAAGCTCAGACCTTTCTGTCTGCTCCATAATAGAATCGAGAGAGATGTTGCGCAACGTCCCCTTAACCCCGCCTATCTCTGTAACATGACTTACTATCTTTATATTAAAAATCCCTATGAATTTTTTTGCCACTGCGCCAATAGCAACTCGCATTGCCGTCTCCCGGGCACTGGCCCTCTCAAGTACATTTCTTATATCACCGTGGGAATATTTGATTATACCGGTAAGGTCTGCATGGCCCGGCCTCGGTTTTGTCTCAGGTGGGACACAACCTTCAAAGGATGGTTCAGGGGACATCCTATCTGACCAGTTTACCCAATCCCTATTTCTTATCAGGAGACCTACAGGAGATCCCAGGGTCTTACCCCATCTCACGCCGCAGGTAATCTCGACAGAATCCTTTTCGATCCGCATTCTGCCACCCCGGCCATAGCCTATCTGCCGTCGGGATAGTTCAAGGTTTATATCACTACTCGTAAGCTCTAAACCGGCAGGAATACCTTCAATAACCCCCATAAGGAGTTGTCCGTGTGACTCCCCCGCAGTAAGGAAGCGAAGCATAGATTCCTCAGGTGGTAACAGGAATAATCTTAGGCGTGATAAATATCAAGAGTTCACTCTTGATATTTGACTTCTGTGTACTTTTAAACAACCAACCCAATACAGGCACTTGATAAAACCAGGGGACTCCGCTGACATTATCTACATCCGTAATCTCATAGATACCACCAATAACTGTAGTCTCTCCATCCTTTACTAGTACCTCTGTTGTCGCCTCTTTTTTGTTAATGCTGGGGGTGCCTTCGACTACTATTGAGCCCTGACGATTCTTAGATATCTTGATGTTCATAGCAATATGACCATCAGGAGTAACCTTCGGTGTTACTTTGAGTGTAAGGGTCGCATCAATAAACTCCGTCTTCGTCCCTGTCTGCGATACAGTTTTATAGGGTATTGACTCGCCCTGTTGTATGGTAGCTTCTCTGTTATCCAGAGTCGCAATCTTGGGAGCCGATAAAACCTTGGTTAGACCTTGTGTCTCCCCAGCCGAAAGTCGTAAGTCAAGATTAAAGGCATCTCCCACCGTCTTGCCAATTGTAAATCCTACATTTCCCTTCGTCCCCGCCACACCCGCTGCAGGAAGATTTACAGCAAATCCTGTAGTAGGAGCACCAACAGTTCCAGTTGGTCCAGTGATCATACCGATATTATAATCGCCAGGAGTATTAGAATAATTCCCTCCCCACTGTATACCAAGGTCTTTTGCAAAATTTGAATCAGCCTGAACGATCCTCGCCTCAATCAATACTTGGGGGGTTGGTCTGTCAAGTGTTTGAAGGAGTTTATTAATCTCCTCTTGCTTATCTTTAATGTCTTTTATGATTAACGTGTTTGTCCGGATATCTACTGTTATATCACCCCGTCCACTAAGGCTCTTTTTTATAGACTCTGCAATATCTCCTGCCTTGGCATAATTAACAGGTAATATCTTCGTGACCAAATCCTCAGCCTTGATCATAGCCTCCTTCGCCTTTGCCTCTTCTTCCTGTTGTTGCGCAATATTAGCAAGGGTATCTATTCTCAAGACATTGTCTTCATATACCTTACCAAGCCCCTTCATCTTTAGAATCACATCGAGGGCCTGATCCCAAGGTACATCCAACATCTTCATCGTTACCTTCCCTGCAACATTATCCCCTATAACCATATTTAACTTACTCACCTCTGCTAACAATCTAAGTACGTTTATGATGTCCGCATCTTGAAAATCAAATGATACCCTCTTCCCCAAATATTTAAGAGAGATAGAAGGAGTGATTACAGGAGGTGAGGGCATTACTTTCTCTGAAGGTTGTTCGGACACTGGTTCTTTGATAGGCTCCCTATTAGCAATCTCTTTAGCCTCTGAGACTGCCATCTCAGGAGACTTTTCATCCATTTTAGACAACATACTGAGAGTAAAGATTTTTCCCTTCTTACTAACATCATAAGTTACTTGCTCTTTAAGGTCAGTAACAATCCTGACTTTTCTTACTGGCGTTTTGTGACGCCCAATTCTTATCTTTGATATTACTTTATTATTTTCTACAGGTACTTCCTCTTTAGGGATTGAAAGTTTAGCATTATTTACATCAATGACTATCTTGTTCCCCTCAACTGTAAAAGTCTCAGCATCAATATCCTTGTCTGCAGTGATAACAAGATTCGTTTTATCACCAGACAATATAACTTTTATATCTCTTATGATATTAAGGCCATCCTGTTTCTCCGCTGGCTTTACTTCCATTACCGTGTCTGTCTCCATAGTCTCTGATTTCTGATCTGTGACTTTCAACGCCGATATTTCTACCCCTTTAGTCTCGACCTGTTGGCTCTTCTGGACACCATTCGGAATGGCAGTGACTTTCTCCTGACCCCTATCTTCTTTCTTTTTGGGGAAATCTACAACAAGAGTATTATCTCTTCTGTATATCCTATACCCTACTGAATCTTTAATAAGTCTGATATCAACACGTGTGACCTTGTTAGGAGTATCCGCTTCTATAGGATATATTGCACTGACTGGTCCTTTGTTTACTATAATAGGTTCTTTAAATTCTCCCGCAGAAATATCAGACAAATCAATAACTAATCGTGGCGGGTCAGAAAGTTTAAAAGATGTGTATCGCAACGCATCATCAGCCGCTATTAAAATCTGCGTACCATTTGGTAAATCAAGAACTTCAATATTTGTAAGTCGGGGGCCAGACGGCAGCTTCGCAAGGTCATCACCCCTCATCTGCTGTACTCTATGGGAACATGCAACCATGCCTGTAGCTGCAACAATAGATATAAGATACATAATTAACCTAAAATTCAATATCTTCATCTACCACCCTCCTCCTTAGCATGAAGCCTCAACACTGTGTTTTTAGACCGCTTCTTCCCATAATAATCTGTATATACTTCCTCTACGATTATTGAATTTTCTGTAATCCTCTGCACAACCCCTCCATCTGGACCTACAAGTGTCCCTTCCTTTATTAGAAAACCTTTGCCATCAGGTGTCTCTATCATGGCTAAATAACCCTGCATTTCCCACATAATTCCTATAACCCTAAGTTCTCCTAAACCTATTTGTTGAAGGGGCGTAGGTCCCCCCGACTTTTTCTCTTTTAAGCCAAGAAGAAGTGATTTAAAGGGGTCTCTTCTACCCTCACTCATATAACTATAGGTATTCTCTGTCTCCTGCACTGACCTCTCAGCCTGTATTGAGGTTAAATCCGGAGGGGGTTGTTTGACGGTCTTAGTCTTGTCTATTTTTGGCTTAATCAGTGACTTTAGTGGTTGTTCTGTCTGTTCTTTGCATCCATTCACTGTCAGAAAGATCATCACTAAAAGTATCGCTACCAATTTTACCTCATTGAATAACACCGTAACTTGACACGGAAATTCTTCGATGTGACAGGGAGACATTATTTTTTCTGTACCCCCTTGGTCTCCTTAGGAGGTTCGGCATTCTCACTAGCCGCTGCAAATGTTGTGGCAACAAATTTATTTTGGATAAAAATACTATCACTAACCACCTTAGTATTATCCATACTTAGATTCGTGATATTTACAATCCTGGGGAGCTTGCTCACACGATCAAAGAATGTAGCAAGTGCATGATAACCACCCGCGACTTCCACGTCAACAGGAATTTCTGTATATAGCCCGGATAGATCATTCTTTCTTCCTCCAGGTTTCCATAGTTTAACCTCTAAGCCTGATTCTACGCTCAGATCGGAAATCTGTTTTAGTAACCCGGAGACCTCCTGTTCTGCAGGAAGTTGTGCCTGGAGCTCACCTAGCTCTAACTGAAGTTGTTTGTTCTCAATTATAAGTTGGTCAAGTCTTCTCAACTTTACTTCGTCGTTGTTTATCTGGCGATTGATTTCATAAATACTATTTTTTAGAGCATCTATCACAGCCTTCTGGGGTAAAAATATCAGGTAACCAAAACCGCCGACTACGAGTATTACCAGTAAGGCCGCAACAGTAATCTTTTGTGAACGAGGTATATTTTCCAAAAAACCAAGATTCATCATCTACACCGTATCAAAGTTCAGGCTAAAAGTTAAACTAAAACTGTATATGGATATCCCGGAATCTACTATCTGCCTTGACTCTATGAGTTGGACATTTCTAAAAAGCTTTGAAGACTTAAGGTTATTCACATACCTAACTATATCATCATTAGTCATCCCTGATCCAATAATGCTTATATCCTTCCCTGTCTCTCTTAGGGATACTAACCAAACCCTCTCGGGTAACATCCGGCTGAGTTCAGATAGTACATGCACAGGCCCCTTCTGGTTTCTCTTTAAATTTTGTATGATAGCTATTTTCTCTTCATAGATCTTTTTATCCTTCTCATAGTTCTCTACCTCTTTGACTTTTTCTCTTACCTCCTTAAGTTTTGCGTCAAGAGCCTGTTTTTCTTCTGTAAGAGAGGATAGGGTACTGTTAAGCCAGTACCAGGCAAAGCCCTCTAATAAGAAGATAACTAAGGTAGCAGCAATGAAAAGTGATATATTAGGTTTAACCCCTACCCTGATAGTAAAGGTTCTTTTAGCCTTTCTAGTAGGCAAAAGGTTTATTCTTATCATTTATCGTTCAACCTTCTTATTCCCAACCCAACCGCAACCGCCGTTAATGGAGCAATATCCCTGATGTAATTACTGTCAAACTCTGGCGGTATCTCTATCTTCCGGAATGGGTTAACAATCTCAATAGGTAGGTCGAGACGTTGCTGTAAGAAGTTGTCCATACCCTTTATCTTTGATGAACCACCACTTAACATAATTTTATCTATCTTCTCGTTACCTGACGCAGTCTTAAAGTATCCAAATGATCTCGTAATCTCATTTACAATCTCTCCTGAGACACTTTCCACAACTGAATCTAAGGCAAAAGAATCAACCCCTTCTACACTTTCCCCTTTCTTTGCCCTTTCTGCATTCTCATAAGATAGCCCTAAATCTTTCTGGATTGATTCTGTATATTTATTACCACCAATAGAAACATCCCGTGTAAAAGCAAACATACCTTTCTGAAGAATATTAATGTTGGTAAGGCTCGCACCAATATTTATTAATGCTACCGTCTCACCCTCTTTCACCTCGTAATTAATCCCATACATATTTTCGAGTGCAAAAGAATCAATATCAACGATAACGGGTCTAAGACCTGCCTCAATAACAAGAGAGGTGTATTCTGTAATTTTATCTTTTTTCACTACGGCTAATAAAACATTCATCTGTGGTTTTCCATCAGGGTCAACAAAGGTATTCAGTATCTGAAAATCCGTATTAACATCATTTATGTCGAATGGAATATACTGCTCTGCCTCCCATTTAATAGATTCAGCCAGTTCATCCTCTGTCATCTGAGGGAGGCTGACCCTTTTAACAATAACCGAATGTCCAGATAAAGAAATAACTGCATCTTTTGTGGAAATAGACTGGTCTTTTAAAAGATTTTGTAGAGTCTCCACACATCGAACAGAGTCCATAATTGTTCCATCTACAATCATTTCCGGAGCAAGTGGGGCCATACCAAACCTGGATAAGGTATATCCCCCATTATTATCAGATAACTGTATAACCTTTATCGAACTTGAGCCTATATCAATTCCTATTATTTTACTCTTTTTACGAAACACCATGATCTTTATCTCTTCTCCTTGGACCGCATTATCTTTTTTATTTCCGCAATGTTCTCATCGCTATATATACGCCAATTACGCCAATCTCTACTGACATTAGAAATGAGCCCATCACTTTCCCACCTGAAAAGAGTAGCCTTAGAGATGTCAAAGATATTACATATATCTTTTGTATAGTATTTCTTATTACCCTTCATATAACCGGGTTCAGATTGGTATAGTAAATATACTTAATAGAGTAACTAGAGTCAAGCCTTTTATACTGCTTTAGACCCATCTTTTATATAAAGTATTTTCTATATATAGACCATCCAGTATACGGCCAACAATAAAGTCTACCATATCTGCTATTCTCTCTGGCTTGTTATAGAATGCTGGCATTGCAGGAATAACGTGAACCCCCATCTCTGAAAGGGTAAGAAGATTACGAAGATGTATACTGTTTAAAGGAGCCTCACGTGGTACTATAATCAAACGCCTCTTCTCCTTTAATATAACATCGGCAGCACGTGAGACAAGATTAGAAGTGAAACCACAGGCAATAGAAGCTACTGTTTTCATTGAACATGGAACTATAATCATCCCCTCTGTAGGTACAGACCCACTGGCTATTGCTGCTGTAAGATTGTCCTCCTTATAATAGCGAAGACTCTCTACTGAGACCCCATAATATTTACAAATAGCATCATTAATCTCATCCTCCCCTCCCTCCCAGAAAAACCCCACTTCTTCCTTTAAGATATACCACCCCTCTTTAGTAATAGTAAGATAGACCTTACATCCGTTTCTCACCATATAATCCAACAGTTTTATCCCGTAAATGGCACCACTTGCACCTGTAATTGCAATGATGTACGTAGACATCTATGGCTTTTCTCTCTCAATATCTCGGTGTCGTAATGTCGTCGCAAAACCCATATCTCTCATATGTCGCTCAAGGGTTTCGGCTATAAAAACTGACCTGTGTCTTCCCCCCGTGCATCCCATCCCAATATTAAGATAGTATCTACCTTCACGCTCATATTGCGACATGAGGAAGTCTACAAACTGAAAGAACTTTTCTAAGAACAGCTTGGTCTGAGGGCTCGATAACAAATAATCCGATACGTCTCTATCCCTTCCTGTCATGGATTTGAGATGTGAAACAAAGTTGGGATTTGGCAGAAATCTTATATCAAATAGTATGTCTATATCATAAGGTACCCCATACTTAAAACCAAAGGATATTATATTAATAACTATCTTTTTATCTTTCTCTCTTTCTAAGAAATGCCTGGAGAGTTCATCTTTGAGTTGATGAATATTGAAGTCCGAAGTATCTATAATCAGAGTAGCTTTCTCACGCAGCCACTTTAACCTTTCGCGTTCCAGATTAATTCCTTCAATTACTGACCTATCCTTCGCCAGTGGGTGGGGTCTCCTCGTCTCACTAAAGCGCCTTACCAGTACCTCATCCCGAGCATCAAGATAGGCAATATCTATGGGATAACCATTCTTTATTAGTGCAGTTAATACAGCTTCAAAATCACTCAGAAACCCTCTCTCACGTATATCCACACCTAATGCTATTTTGTTGATTTCGCTGCCTGCCTGGGTACATAATTCTATCAATTTGGGAAGAAGCTGCGGGGGAAGATTATCGATACAGAAAAAACCTAAATCCTCGAAGCAATTAAGAGCATTGCTTTTTCCTGCTCCTGAAAGACCGCTTATCACTACTACGCGGAGGTTTTCAAATCTCATATTATTAGCTTTTTCCGCCTACTTGCAGAAGGGATCTTTAACTCTTTTCTATACTTGGCAACCGTTCTCCTTGCGATCTCTATCTGGCGTTCCTTTAAAAACTCCATAATCTGTTGATCACTGTAAGGCCTGTTGGAATTTTCTTCAGCAATAAGCCTTAAAATCATATCTCTGACACTTCTTGAAGAACAGCTATCCCCACCTGCCGTTGCAAGACCACTGCTAAAAAAGTATTTTAGCTCAAAAATGCCCTGAGGGGTACACATATATTTATTATGTGTTACCCGGCTTACTGTAGACTCATGCATCGTGATATCATCTGCAATTTCCCTCAAGGTAAGGGGTTTTAAATAACCAACCCCTTTCTCAAAAAAATCCTCCTGGAATTTTACAATACTCTGAGCTACCTTGTATATAGTCCTGTTTCGCTGCTCTATACTCCTTATCATCCAGATAGCAGAACGGAACTTATCCTCCAGGTAACCCCGCTCATCTTCACCAAGTCCACTGCTCCCTTTCAGCATTTTTCTATAGATTGGATTTATCCGGAGTCTTGGCAATCCATCCTCGTTCAATAGAACCAGATATTCACCCTCATGTTTTATAACAAACACATCCGGTACTATATAGGCATTATCAGAAGAATAGAATGATCTTCCAGGCTTTGGCTCAAATCTTTCTATCACTCTAATGGCATGCGATAAGTCTTCCAGAGTAATCCCAAGCTTACGTGCGAGAACAGGAAACCTCTTTTTCTCGAAATCGCCAAGATGTTCAGCAATAATTGTTTCAACAATAGTCCCCTGAAATCCTATTTGTGCAATCTGAATCAGCAGGCACTCCCTTAGATCCCTTGAAGCTACTCCAGGGGGATCAAACCCTTGGATAAACTTTAACACATCGAAGACCTTCTCTTTTGGTACTCCGCACAGGGTTTCTATCTCTTCTACAGTCACCTGAAGATAGCCATTCTCGTCGATATTGCCGATTATAACTTCACCTACCTCTCTAATTTGCCGATCAGACGTTGCAAGATTAAGTTGCCATAGCAGATGATCATAAAGGGATGAAGGTCTGGATGAGATCTGTTCATAGGTCTGAGTCTCCTCTTCGTTTTCCTTAAAATAGCCTAACTCTCTACCTTCAAACCTATCCTCGTCGAAATAATCTTCCCATTTCAGACTAACTCCATCGAGAGGGGAAACACTGTCCGAGCTGCTTTCTTCTGAAGAACTATTCCCTTCAGAAACCTGTGATGTCTTGTATGTATCATCTCCTTCTACTTCCGGTGTGTCTGTCGTGGTCTCTTCAAGAACAGGATTTTCTAAAAGTGTCTGGTCTATAATTTGTTGTAACTCTAGTTTAGAGAGTTGAAGGAGTTTGATGGCCTGCTGCAGTTGAGGGGTCATGATAAGTTTCTGGGCAAGCCTTATATCTAATTTTGTATCCATCTCTTCTCCTTCTCTTTATGACTCACAGTATCCTCAGATTCCAACTTGAATCTCTCCCCTAAATAGGTAGATCGGACCTCATCACTATTTATGATCTCGTACGGAGTACCTGATTTTAATATAACGCCCTCATTTATGACATAAACCCTGTCACAAACTTCAAGGGTATGCTGTACATTATGATCTGTTATCAATATACCAATATCCTTACTCTTCAGATAAAGAATGATCTGCTGAAGGTCTGTGACAGAAATGGGGTCTATTCCTGCAAAGGGTTCATCAAGAAGCATAAATATCGGGGATGCAGCAAGTGCTCTGGCAATCTCTATCCGTCTTCTCTCCCCGCCAGATAATGTAAGAGCCAACTGCCTGGCAAGGTGTCCTACATTGAGCTCTGCAGAGAGCGAGGTTAATCTATCTTTACGCTCATAGGAAGATATGGGCTGAAACTCCAATATGGACATAATGTTCTCTTCCACAGTCAGCTTTCTGAAAACAGAGGGCTCCTGCGGTAAATAACATAACCCTAAGCGTGCACGTTTGTAGGTCGGCAGATGGGTTATCTCTGTGGCACTTAATAATATTCGGCCATCAGAAGGTCTTAAGATACCTGTAATGATCGAGAATATGGTTGTCTTTCCTGCCCCGTTAGGTCCAAGCAGACCAACAACTTCACCTGTGTTTAATGCCAGGCTTACCTTATTTACTATCTTACGTCCTTTATAGGATTTTTCTAAGTTCTCTACCTGGAGTGTCGTCACTCTTACCTCTAAGCTCTTGCTTGCTCACTGCTATCTGATTTACCGTGGATGTATAATAGCCTCCCCACCCTCCACCACAACCCTATCTTCCCGGATATAGACCGTAATCCTCTCCCCCTTAAGTTCATCCGCTTCCTCCCGGACATTCGGTGAACCTGTAAAGACCATCTTCTCATCCCTTTTATAATATATAACCTTATTTGAGAAAATGTTCCTTCTACCCTGGACAAATTCTACATCCCCTGTCGCTGTAATCGTAGAAAGCTCTTTTTTCTTATCTACTGACTCCACAAATCCCTGTTCCCTTTCAGAGGAAGGAGTGAACACAACTTCGACCCTTTTAGCCTTTAGTGTCATTGAATCACGTTCTAAGACAACATCCCCTTCAAATAGGATCATATTCTCCTGGTTTGCCAAGGTCATCTTCTTCGACACAATCGATAGTGCCCCCCCGGAATCTTTAGTAACGAACCGTGTGGCTGATCCCTCTTCGCCTTTTACCGCATGAGCAGTGAATAAAAGTATCGGTAGGTATGCTACAATTATTACCACATACTTACTGCCACACAGTTGCCCGAATATTCTTGTTAATTTCATATACCCCGCTATCTACATTTGCTATAAGGTTTTCTCCTTCAAGGAGAAACCTTTCTCCAATCACCTGAATCCTACCCAGACTATGTATCTCCTTCTTATCCCCTGACCAGGCAAGGTCATCCGACTTTATTGTAATCCCCTTGCCAATATTTATATTAACCCCGCCATCTTCCTTTCCTACAAAAAAGGTGTTTTTACCTATACTGTATATGCCCTTTTCTGCGAAAAGCTTAATCGGTGTACCACTCGCTGTTATATAAATGATATCAATGGGGTGAACCAAAGCGTTCTCGTCACCACTATGAATAATGGCGCTCCCGGCCTCTAACTCCCAGTCTATCTTCTCTCCTTTAAAATGGGTAAGATGAAAACCCTCTATACGCTGCGATAGATCCCCAAGTGATACTGTTTCTAATGCCTCTATCTTTCTGACGCCTTTTCCCCTCATCATCGCGACAATAATAACGAGAAGTAAAAAAATACAAAGGAATATCCACTTGTAAGGTTTATGGGCGCTCATCTCTAAACTATAAAATAAACTATAGCATAAAGGAAGGACCAAAGTAAAGAATTTTCAGCATGAATCTTGCATATGCAAGGGAAAGCTTTTATTGATTTATCGTTGTATAGGCTAACCCAAAGATATTCCGGGATTTAGTATTTTAACTCCGAAATCCGAATTTATTCGCGGGTTGAATACTGCTTTACACCTTCTTTATAGAGGTCTCCACCATATATATCGTTTATGACCACAACAGGAAAGTTTTCTACCTCTAATCTACGAATAGCCTCGGTACCTAGGTCTTCAAAAGCAATAACCTCAGCCTTTTTTATCTTTTTTGAAAGGAGTGCAGCGACACCTCCAATAGCAGCAAAGTATATACACTTATACTCCCTCATCGTCTCGATGACTTCCTTTGCCCTTGCCCCTTTACCGATCATGCCTTTAAGCCCGCATTTTATAAGATGTGGTGAATAAAGATCCATTCTCCCACTCGTCGTTGGACCGGCAGAGCCGATAGGCATCCCTGGCTTTGCAGGAGTTGGCCCCACGAAATATAGGACCTGCCCCTTGATATCAAAGGGCAATTTGTCTCCATCCTTTATCATCTTGACGAGTCTTTTGTGCCCAGCATCCCGTGCCGTATAAAGGACACCAGTTAATTCTATCTTATCTCCTGCCCTTAAATCTGAGATGACGTCATCAGTCAGTGGAGTGGTAATTTTCCTGATCTTTAGTTCTTGCATTTATATAGTGATACTCTTATGTCTGCTCGAGTGACACCCTAAATTAACTGCCACTGGTAAACTGGCTATGTGGCATGGATGCATCTCTACATGAACTGCGAGGGCCGTCACTATCCCCCCCAGCCCTACCGGGCCTATGCCAAGTTGATTCACCTTCTTCAACAGATCCTCCTCAAGCGCTGCGACTTCCAGCTTTGAATGTGGCTGTCCCACGGGTCTCAATAGCGCCCTCTTTGCCAGCATAGCAACCTTTTCAAAATCCCCACCAATACCAACCCCTACTACGACAGGGGGACAGGGGTTTGCCCCTGCATTTCTTACAGTCTCCACAACAAATTGCTTCACACCCTCTAACCCATCTGCAGGACGAAGCATCTTCAGTGCTGCCATATTTTCACAGCCACCCCCTGCAATATCCAGCATAATCTTCAGCCGATCCCCTGACACAAGTTCCGTATGAATAATCGCAGGTGTATTATCAGAGGTATTTCTCCTTTCGAAGACAGGCTCCTGTACAACCGATTTCCGCAAATAACCCGTGTTATATCCCTGCCGTACGCCCTCATTGATTGCATCATCAAGAAGTCCCCCTGCTATAGACACATCCTGACCTACTTCAATAAAGAATACTGAAAGTCCGGTGTCTTGACATAACGGCATTCCCTCTTTATCAGCAATCCGTGCATTTTCCATGATCTGCCCCAGCACCTCCTGGCCAAGAGGGGACTTCTCCATCTCCAATGCCCTCTCATAGGATGCTATCACGTCCTTGCTCAGGCTATAGTTTGCCTCTATGCACATCTCTCTTACCTTATCCACGATGTCGTTGTAGTGTATCCTTTTCATTGAGTACTCAAGTTAACGTTCAAAAATTACCTAACATCTCTTTAATCTCGTCTACCCCGCTTCTGACCCTGTCAACAGACTTAAAAAAGGAGTTCCTCTCCTCATCTGAGAGTTTTATTTCTATAACCTTCTCTACCCCTGTGCTCCCTAATTTTACAGGGACTCCGACAAAGAGGTCTTTAACTCCATACTCCCCCTCTAAATAGGCTGCACAGGGTATTATCTTCTTCTTATCACGAAGTATCGCCTCTACCATCTCGGTAATAGCAGCCGCCGGTGCAACATAGGCACTACCCGTTTTAAGAAGCTCGACAATCTCTGCTCCGCCAAATCTTGTCCGTTCAACCATCTTATCTATCGCTGACTTATCCATCATCTCTGTGACAGGGATTCCTGCAACCGTGGAAAATCTGGACAGTGGTACCATTAAATCACCATGACCGCCAAGTACAAAGGCATGTACGTTCTCTACAGATACCTTGAGTTCATCTGAAATAAAGCATCTAAAACGGGCCGAATCGAGTGCCCCCCCCATCCCCATAACACGGTGTTTCGGGAAACCTGAAATTGCCCATGACAGATAGGTCATCAGGTCCATGGGGTTGGTCACCACAATGAGGATTGACGCGGGTGATCGCCTTACGGCCTCCTTTGTAACCTCCCTGACGATACTTACATTCTTTTCTAACAGATCCTTCCGGCTCATCCCAGGTTTTCTTGCAAGGCCTGCTGTTATTACGACAATATCTGACCCGGCCGTATCGTCATAACTGTTCGTACCCATAACACTCATATCTGCACCACTGATAGGTGCAGCCTCTGATATGTCAAGTGCTTTACCCTGCGGAACTCCTTCAATGATATCGAATAACACCACATCCGCAAGAAATTTTTCCATAATCCTCTGGGCGGTGGATGCCCCAACATTCCCAGAACCTATAATGGATACCTTCTTTCGTCCGCTCAATCTCATCCTCTTCCTAAATGTGATCTTTTCCTCTACCCTCTTGCTTCTGACTTCTAACACAGACTGAAGCCTGCAGCTACATCAACCTACTGCCTGCTCACCGCTGACTGCTACCTATATTATCTCCCCCTCCACTCCGCCTTTCCCTTCATCACCATGTATCCCGCCAGATTCCATCCTCCGTTCGATCTTTAAGACATCCTCAAACTTCAGATCAACACCAAATATCCCCTTTATCTCCCCCTTATTGTCTCTGATCGGGGTCGATACTGTGATACATAGTGCATCCGTGATCACAGATTTATAGAAATCAGTAACATAGGTCTTGCCACTCCTTAGCGGCTCTATAAACCATGGCCTATTGGAAAAATCCTCTCCTACTCCAAATTTCTCATATTTAGCCCTGTCAACCATCTGGGTTATATTCCTCGTTAATTGCCTCCCCTCCAGGTTAACAGCATAGGCAAACTGAATAAATGGATTATCATCCACCAATTTCTGCATCACGGACTCCATCTGCTCTAAGTTTAACGCCCTAAAAGAAGGGCTTTCAACGATCTCTTCCGTCAAAGGCACTGCAATATCCTCTGCCCTCTTCTTCATCCGATCAAGCTCTGAACCAAAATATTCCGGCAAATACCTCTTTGTCTGCACATACATCTCGTCTGAGGATATCGCCGTAAGTCTCCCGGTTTCATACTGCCCCATAATCCATTTGTACATCTTAGCAATTCCTGGATGCTTCTTGTCTACTTTATGCTCACCCTCTAATCCCAGATGACTATTGACCCAGTACGCAATACCGGCAATACCTGATTTGTCCGTAATGGTAATCCCCATGGGTCTCTTGAGGAGTTTAACCGTGTCAAATATATTGTATATCTCTTCATTTTTCAGCGCCCCATCCGCATGAATGCCAGCACTTGTGTTATTGAAGTCCACCCCGACAAAGGGATAATTCGCAGGTATCTGAACCCCAAGTTCTCTCCTGAAATATTCGGCCAAATCAGTGATTGCCGTTGTATCAACACCGTTTGTCTCTCCTCTTAATGCAATATATTCCATGATCAGGGCCTCTACAGGGGTATTGCCAGTCCTCTCACCAAACCCCAATATAACTCCGTTAGCCCCACTGCACCCATATACCCAAGCCGTTGTCGCATTGATCAGGGCCTTATGAAAATCATTATGCCCGTGCCATTCAAGCTGATCCGGAGGGACCCCTCCATAGTGCACAAGACCATATATCAGCTCAGGGATACCACGCGGGGTGGAGGCACCCACATAGGGAACGCCATACCCCATGGTGTCGCAAGCCCTTACTTTAACCGGAACACCACTCTGCTCAGAGAGTTCCATCAGCATCTGGATCAAAGGGATAACAAACCCGTAGTAATCTGCCCGTGTAATGTCCTCGAGATGACAGCGTGGCACAATACCAGCCTCTAACGCCCTCCTGACGATGTCGAGATATCTGTTGGCAGCCTCAAGTCTGTTCAGGCCAAGTTTTAAAAAGATATGATAATCTGAACAGGACATCAGGATACCTGTTTCCTTAAGCCCCATATCCTTCACAAGCTGAAAATCTTCCTTAACAGCCCTTATCCACCCAGTGATCACCGGATAGCTATAACCGCGTTCAAGGCATTTTTCAACTGCATCCCTATCCTTTTTATTATAGAGAAAGAACTCACACTGCCTTATGACTCCATTCGGCCCACCCAGCCTGTGGAGCATATCGTAGATATCAAGTATCTGTTTTACGCTGTAAGGTGGTCTTGACTGCTGGCCATCCCTGAACGTAGTATCTGTTATCCAGAATTCCTCTGGCGTATTCATGGGGACGAGGCGGTGATTGAACGGGATCTTGGGGACTTCTGTATAAGGGAAAAACTCTCTAAAGAGATTAGGTTCTTTTACGTCTACAATCTCATAGTGGTAGGCTGACCTGGCTAAAAGATTCTTTTCTTTAACGAGACCAGACATTGCAATGGTATATTAGCATAGCATCTATTTTTTTTGCAAGAAGTTTGTACCTAACTCTGGCAGAGTGCCCTGTAACCCCGTTGGTTCGCTACGATATCCAGGGGAAGGGTCGCCACATCCTCAATATCCATATCTAAATCCATAACCCCTTTGCCATCATCCCGGCACCCTATAAAGACGGTCTTTACATAGGTCTTACACCCCTCGCAACTGATCGCCCTTGTACCCTGCTCACAGCCCGCCTCTCCCACAAAAAAACCGTGTTTCTCTGGCCTGTTATCACCGCAGGCCGGGCAGGCAACCCTGTCAAACAACCACAGGTATCCACAGAAACAGCAGGATAAAAACCTCTGTTCTTTGGGGACAGAATTCAATTCTGTCCCCAAAGTCATCGCATCAACAAGTGCCATTCCTGGTAGCGAGTAACATACGGGACACCGTCCTGCATTCCAAATCCTCCCTGATCCCCCCTTTTCAAAGAGGGAATGGAGGGTCTCCTTCATCGCATTAAACGATGGTTTGAGTATCCATTTTAGAACAGCATTGTTAAATCTATCCTCTTTGTATAGACCATCTTTTATAAAATCAGTAATATCTCCCCCTGATAGACCGTCAACGGCTGTTGTCTCCCCCTTCTTCTGTTGCTCCAGCAGCCTGAATATCCTTCTTGCTGTTTCTGCACTATTTGTAAAATCCACATCTTCTATCTTCTCCTCATCGAGCATATACAACCCCTTGGAGAGTCTTTCAGCAGAGAAGAGGGCAGAGAGGTTATCGGGCTGGGCGTTACCCCATATATCAATCAGCCCTTTGTAGAAATCTATCATCTCATTGATATGTGGGTGACACTTAACCCGCTCATCAAGATATTCCTTATATGCCTTAAAATCAGTTTTCATCATGACTCCTATTTACAAGAGATTATAAAAAAACTATAGTAGGCAGATGATAAAAATTATAGACAGATATATCCTGCGCGAACTTATCATATCATTTATCCTCAGCATCTCGCTATTAATGTCGGCCCTCCTCACCCAGCAGATGCTGAGTCTATCCAGGATATCCGCCGAGACAGGTGTAAGCTTCCTGGTACTGATCCGGTTTGCGCCCTTCATTATACCCCTTTTTTTAGTACTGGCGATACCACTTTCTGTGTTGATCTCTTCCACACTGACCTTCAGCAGGCTCTACACAGATCATGAGATCACTGCTATGAGATCTGCCGGTATCAGTCTGTATCGTCTGCTCCTGCCTGTCATCCTGTTTTCTCTTGGGGCCTTTTTTTTAACCCTCTTCTCATCTACAACGCTTCAACCCATGGCAAACAGATATATACGAGTACAATCTTATGAAATACTAAAAAGCCAAAGAAACTTAGGACTTGAGGAAGGGGTATTTAACAATCTATTCAATCTCTTAGTGTATGTACAAAAACTAAAAGGGCCAGATATCTTAGAAGGGGTTCTCATCTCTGATAAATCGCTAAATGAAGGCAGGATTATCACAGCAAAAGAGGGTAGACTGCTAAGTGATCCCTCTACTGAAAACCTATTTCTAAAGCTTGAAGAGGGTCATATCTACTTCGAATCCCAGGACAAGTCAACCTATCAGATAGCTGCCTTTTCAACATACTATCTAAGAATAGAGACAACAAAATCAATAGGAAATATCCGGCTCTTTAAAGAGGTTTGGGGAATGGGTCTTGAGGAACTGAGGAAGAGACTGGAAGTTAAAAAGACAGAAGGAAAAGTGAGAGAGTATAGAAGGCTATTGATAGAATTCCATAAGAAGTTTTCCCTGCCTGCTGCGGTGTTAGTCTTAGGGGTTCTAGGTGTCCCTGTGGGTATCAAATCCAGATTTTCAAGTAAATTTGCCGGGTTTATGTTAAGCCTTATTATTATTCTCTGCTATTACATCATAGATACCGGACTTGAGATCATCGCCGTTGAAGGAATAATTAATCCTGTATGGGCAGCTTGGATGCCTGTAGCCATATCTCTTTTACTGGCAATAGGTACAATAAGAAAGGTGTCCCGGAGATAATAGAATGAAGATCGTGAACAGATATGTGATCATGGAATTTTTTAAAATATTCCTGCTGATATTGACAGGTCTTACCATTGTCTATATGGCTGTAGATATATTTGAAAATTTAGACGACTTTACAAAGATCCATGCCGACCTTGTTACGACGGCTAAATACTTCCTGTTACGCCTTCCACAGGCAATATACTACATCGTCCCCTTATCCCTCTTATTTGCTTCTTTTCTCAACCTGGGATTATTCACGAAATATAATGAGGTAACAGCAATGCGTTCAGGTGGATTAAGCGTCCTGAATATTGCTTCACCGATGTTAATAGTAACCTTTCTTATCTCTATCTCCATATTTTTTTTAAACGATTCTGTTGTGCCAGCCGCAAATAAGAAGGCAGAAAATATAAAAAGAAGGATGGAAAACAGACAGGAAGAGATGTTTTTTAAAGCAGATAGTCTCTGGCTGAAGTCTGACAGCCATACGTTCTACAATATCAGCTTTATAGACCCTGATAAAAAGATTTTATGGGGGATCAATGTATACTCTCTCTCGCCTGACTCCCGGATAAGGGAAAGTATATCCGCAGATAAGGCCATATCAGTGAATGGACAATGGTTTTTACAGTCAGGCATCCGGAGGGTATTTGACAGTGACAACCAGGTGATGAAGGTCTATACCTTCGATCAATTCCCCATACCCTTCCCTTTCGAGCTAAAGGATATCAGACATGCTGTTGTCCAGGCCTCAGAAACCAGATTCAGCGTACTCAGAGACTACATAAAAAGGATCAGGAGAGAGGGGTATGAGGTAAAAAGGCTTGCAGTAGATCTCTATGCCAAAACATCTTTTCCTCTCGCAGGTTTTATAATGACGATTATTGGAGTATCTTTGGCCCTGCATATAAAAAGATTCGGGGGGATCGCCTCAGGAATGGGATTATGTATTCTTGTGAGTCTGCTCTACTGGGTCTCCTTTTCTCTATCCCTCCATATGGGATATTCCGGCTATATCCCTGCCCTACTTTCAGCCTGGCTGGCAAATATAATATTCATGGGTGTTGGTGGATATATCTTTTATCGTGCGGCAAAACTTTAAAAAGAAAGAAGTGAGAAGTCAGATATCATAAGTCAGAAAAAGACGAGGATGGAGGTTGTCTACGGGGTTCTGCTGTAATCCATGTCAAGCTGTTTTTTTGAACTGAGAAGTTCTGTAAATGATTCAGCGGGCAGAGGACGACTGAAGTAGAACCCCTGAATTGCACCGCAATTGTGTTCGATCAGGAAGTTTAACTGATCCAAAGTCTCTACCCCTTCTGCCACAGTCTTCAGTTTCAGACTGCGTGTCATCGACAGGATCGCCTCGACGAGTGCGGCATCGTCAGGATTGTTGTTAATATCCCTCACAAAAGATCTGTCGATCTTCACCTCGCCTATAGGGAATTTTTTGAGATAACTCAAAGATGAATAGCCTGTCCCAAAATCGTCCAGAGAAAGTGTGATCCCCATTTCTCTTAAGGCGTTGAGCTTTCTGATAATCTTCTCCTCATTTTGTATCAGAATACTCTCGGTGAGTTCCAAATCAAGGTAATTGGGGTCGAAGCCCGTCTCCTGCAATATATCCTTCACTGTGTCTACTAAGTTATCCTGGGCAAACTGCCGGGCAGAGAGGTTTACCGATATTCTTAGCGAAGGGTAACCCATGTCGTGCCATTGTTTGGTCTGCCTGCAGGCAGTACGGAGGGCGAATTCCCCGATAGGGATAATCATGCCAGTTTCCTCGGCAAGCGGAATAAATTCTGCTGGCGAAATGATACCAGATTCCGGATGCTGCCATCGGATCAGTGCCTCCATCCCGCAAATCCTTCCATCCGTTAATTCCACCTTGGGCTGGTAATGGAGGAGGAGTTCTCCCCCCTCTATCGCCTTACGGAGTCGTGTTTCCATGACAAGCCGGTCGCTGACCTTTTTGTTCATCTCTCCGGCAAAGAAATGATAGTTGTTTCTCCCCTGTCCCTTACTATGATACAGGGCAGTATCTGCCTTCATGAGCAGGTATTCTATGTTATCGCCATCCAACGGATACAGAGAGATCCCAATACTTGTGGTGATAAAGATCTCCTGTTCATTCAACTTAAAGGATGTACTGAAAAGATTAAGAATATTCTTGGTAATGGTAATAATATCCTGGGTATTGGTCACATCTGTAATAATAATAACAAACTCATCTCCACCGAGGCGGGCCACGGTGTCATAACTCCTGACTGACCCTTGCAACCTTTGGGCAACATCTTTTAAGAGGAGGTCACCGGCCTGATGTCCAAGGGTATCATTGACAATCTTAAAATCGTCCAGGTCGAGGAGCATCACGGCAATAATCTGATTCTTTCGCTTTTGATAGGCAATGGCCTGATTCAGACGGTCTTTAAGGAGGTTCCGGTTGGCCAGGCCGGTGAGAGAATCATGATTTGCCTGGTGCATCAACTGTTCTACAAAACGTTTACGTTCGGTGATGTCATGCACCACAAGACACATAACCTCCTGGTCTTTGTAGGGGATTTGATTTGCGCTCAGTTCCACGTCAACAAAAGAACCATCCTTATGGCGCAGCCGCATCTCCCTTTTCTCTTCCAGGATACGTTCGGCCTCAGAGTCCACCTTATCCCGTTCTTCCAGAACGATGTCGTACAGGGTCATCTGAGCCGCTTCCTCAGGAGTATAACCTATCAGCCCATGAAATGCCGTATTACCCTCTATGATCCTTTTATTATCAACTGAAACTATCAGTATACCTTCCGAGGCCTGTTTTACTACAGAACGATAGCGATCTTCCGATTCCTTCTCTTTACGCCGCAAAAACACCAGGTTGTCAAAGAGCAGATAGCTTATTACGGAAAATATTAAACCTACAGTAAGAAACCAGAAGATGATGTACTGGATAGTTGCTATCCCCTGGAGGTAAATGTCTCTGGGAACATCAATCTTAGCAATGAGTACCCCTTTTCCATAAATGTCTTTTACCAAAGTATATGCAGCAACAGTCTTTTTGTTCAGGGGATGAATCCAGACAGGCTGAGACTCCGAAACCACATCCCGGGCCATCATTAACTCATCTGGCATCTCTTGTTTATCAGATCGATAAATGGTCAGAGAGAGTTTTGTCGTATCGGCAAGCCGCTTGACCTCTTCATCATCAAGATACCGCCCCATAATCAAAGCCCCATGAATTGGACCCTTAAATTCATTTGTTAAAATAGGCTTGGAGGAGATCAAAAACAGTCGCTCTGGCAGTGATAAGATGCCGTTTACAGTACTTTGGGTATCAGGGTGCTGCACTAATAGACTTTTTGCTGAGATGTGCTTGAGCAGACCCTCGGGAAGTTCAATTGCTTTACCTTCCTGCCGGTCAAAACTTCTTGCATAGACAATTCTACCGTCATTTGTCACATACATCAGCAGGTTAATACGCAAAGTGGAAAATACTGTATCCGGGATATTCTTTTCTATGTACTCCTTATTACCATCCTGAATGAATTGGTAGCTATCATCCCAACCTGCATAATCACTGTTTGAGGTACTCAATTGAGAGAGTTCCCCCTGAAGGGCATTCATCACCCTCTCCACATTTCTCTTCATATCATTTTTCTCGATATCAAGAAAGCTATCGAGGAGAATGACTTTCGATCCGATCAGCAGTGCTATCAACAACGCCGTCAGGGCTCCACCTATTGCCAGCAACAACTTACAATGCTTTTGCACAGTTGCGCCCTTGAGGCCTTTTATAAAAGAGGGCGTTACCCATCTACTCTGCATCATAAAGTTTAATCCCAGAAAATGACCTGCAACAGGTCAGGTTTAGATTTTAATCCCTAAGATTTATCGACCTAATACAGCTGAATACTTAATGAATTTTCTCTGTTCATTCCAAAGCAGGCATTTTAAGAGGGTGTTGCACTGGAATCAGCTACGTGATCAGCAGGTTAAATCAACTATACAAGTCCTATCAGAGGACACAAAATCCGTAGCCCCAACCATATCATAATGAATCCGAGGAGGTCAAACAAAATCCCTGCCCTGACCATGGAGAGGATAGGGACCATCCCTGAGCCGTATACGATTGCATTTGGGGGCGTGGATACAGGCAACATGAAACCAAAACTTGCACCTAAGCAGCCCCCTAATGCAGGAGGTATGGGAGAGACCCCTGCAGCCTGGGATATCGCGATCATCACCGGAATGACCATGCTTGCAGAGGCCGTATTGGAGGTGGTCTCACTGACCAGTATCCCGATAATGATAGCCATGGCAGTAATACTCCAGAGCCCCTCCACCCCGCCCAACTCCATGAGTTTAGTCCCTATGACCTTAGCAACGCCTATATCAAACATCAGCTTTCCAAGGCTCAACCCACTGCCAAACAGCATAATAGTCCCCCAGTCTATCTTAACGGCCTGATCCCATGTCAGCGCAAAGGTCCTTTTATCCCAGTTAATTGGGATCATGAACAGGAAGGAGGCGGCAATAAGGGCCACTATTCCCTCATCTAATATACCTCTTACCGACTTATAGACTTCAGATTCTGCCCCAAGGAGGGTAGCAATTATCCCCGGAAGTATCCATAACACAACCGCCGCACAAAAGGAGATTAAGGTATAGATCTCTCCTCTGCTCCAGATCCCAATCTCGTCCCTTAGGTCGCCTACCAACTCAGAGGCACTGGAGGAGACATTCTCAGGGGGTGGATGTAGAAATCTTAATACGACAGACAGGGTAATAAACATTATAATTAGGAGTGGGACACCAAGGGCCATCCACTGGAAAAAGGTGATCCGGCGGTGGGCGAGAGAGTCTATCATCCCTATTGCTATAAGATTCGGGGGGGAGCCAACAGGGGTAGCGATCCCACCTACGGAGGCACCATAGGCTATCATCAGCATGAGACCTGTCTTGTACCGTGAACTGACACCAGGCAACCACCTATCCATGGCCTTGAGCATCCCAATGCATATAGGTAACATAATGGCTGTCGCAGCCGTATTACTGATCCACATGGAAATAAGCGATACGATCCCACCGCATGCTAACAAAAGCCTTGAAGGATTATTGCCTATCCCCTTGATAGAAAAGATGTACAAGGCAAATCTACGGTCTAACTTATGGAGGCTCATCGCCCTGGCAATGATAAAACTCCCGATAAAGAGAAACACAATTGGATCCGCAAAGGGGGCAAGGACTGTCTTTGCAGGGGCTACCCCTAAGATCACACACAGCCCGGCGCCCAGGAGTGCGGTAACAGGAATTGGGATAGCCTCGGATATCCAAAAGGTAATGACAATGCCGAGTATAGCGGCCAATAGATGGGCCTCTTTAGATAAGGAAGGGGTGGGCATCAGATAGAGTCCTAAAAAGATCAACGGGCCTAAAAAAAGGCCAATAGTCTGCCTCCACCATTCAAACCTCTCCTCCCGTGGAGATAACTTCGGCTGTACAGCAGCACCTTGTTTATCTATATAAGTCAATGCCCCACCTTTTATTACCGTCACATACCTATCAAAGCTGACCTGTTTTGTCAAATTATTATAGAAAAACAACCAGGTTGACTTTGCACACCCAAGTTGCTAAGATAGCCCAAAAATTAACAGGAATTTTAGGCAGATGGGACAGTACATACTTGCCCTGGATCAGGGCGCTACAGAATCCAAGGCAGCCCTTGTTGACAATAAGGGGAAGATTATCGCTCAGTCAGCATACCCGGTTAAACCCATTCACCTCAAAACAGGCTGGGTAGAATACAAACCTGATGACATCCTGAAAAGCCAGCTTAATGCCATACGGGCGTTATTCAGAAAGATAGGCACTAAGAGGAAACAAATCGGCGCGATGGGTATCACAAATCAACCCTCTACCACCGTCATTTGGGATAAATCTACGGGTCGGGCTCTCTATAATGCAATAAGCCATCAGGACTCACGGGGGACAGATATCTGCAATGAGAAAACAGGCCACAGAGAAAATGTCCGTGAACGCACAGGGCTTCCGTTATCTCAGCACTACTCTGCTTCCAAGATAAAATGGTTATTAGAGAATGTAAAGCCGGCACGAAAAGTCATGGAAAAGGGAAATATGTTGTGTAGTACTGTCAATACCTATCTCATGTGGCATTTAACAAAGGGATCCATATACGCTACAGACCATACGAACGCTGCACAGACCCTCTTATTTAACATATTTACCAAGTCATGGGATAAAGAATTGCTTGAAGTATTTGCCATACCATCCAATATACTCCCGCCCATATTCCCCACCTCATACTATTTTGGGGATGCCATAATAGATGGCCAGACAATACCCATACATGCGAGCATCGTGGAACATCAGGCATCTCTTGCAGGAAATGGATGTCTTCAGGAAGGAGAGGTTAATATCAATTACGGCACAGATGGGTTTATACTGGTCAACACAGGGAAGAAGATATTTATGCTGCCAGGGCTTTTAACGACAGTGGCCTGGTCATCTAATGGAAATACGGCATATCTTCTTGAAGGTACGATGAATGCCGTAGGTTCAATATTTGAGTGGATGAAAAACAATCTGGGTCTTATCAGCGACAAGGATAACATAGAAGAGATATGCAGACGATCAGAAGGGAGACTCTTCATGCTTCCTTCCATAGCGGGCATAGGGTCGCCCCATTGGAATGCAAATACAACGGCATGTATCTTCGGGCTAAAATCCACCTCGACGCGGGAAGATATTATCCGTTCAGCCGTGGAATCGATCGCCTTTCTGATAAAGGATAACTTTAGCGTGCTGGAGAAGGATGGCCGTATACAGACTAAAAAGATAGTCGCAAGTGGTGCATTGTCAGATATACCCTATCTGCTGCAGTTCCAGTCAGACCTTCTTCATATCCCCTTATATAAGACCAGAGAGGATGATTCCACCTCCAGGGGTGTTGCCTTCCTGGCAGGTCTCAGCTTGAAGATATGGAACGGACTCTCATCCATTGAAAAACTCATCAATAGCAAAAAGGCATCTACTCCTAAACGAAACGAGACAGAGGTTAGAACATTATATGATCGTTGGAGACTGACATGCCTTTACTCTAAAGAATGGTCAAAAAACTTCTCCTAATCCCTCTGATCCTGTTTATCTCTGTTAACTTCTCAGGTTGTGCCTCTATCTTAAAATCCTATCAATCAAGTATCGCCTTAAAGGAAGGGGAATTATATGCCAATAAACGGCAATATGGGAAGGCAGAGGCTACCCTGATAAAGTCCCTTAAGGATAACCCGGAAAACGCAAAGGCGTGGATTGCCCTCGGTAACATCTACTTTACCATTGACAATTATGCGGAGGCCACTTTTGCGTACCACGAGGCATTGAAGTATGACAGGGATGCCTATAGTGCCTATTCAAGCCTGTGGAAGGTGAGGCTTGAGGAATCTGGATATACAGAAGAGGCGAAGAAAGAAGTAAAAAAAGAGATAGAGGACTTTATCTCCCCCTCCTTAGAGGACAAAAACCCTGAAAGGCTTATTGCCGCCTACCAGGGGCTTGGTTTCTTACATGAATATGACCAGGCGTCCAAAGTCGCTGAAGAGATACTGACATCAGGCCCGGATGAGGAACACCGCGCAGGGCTTGCCACGGCTACCTTTGAGGAGATCCTGAGAGAAAGGGATGTAGAAAAACGTCTCAGTATGATAGAAAAGTTTCAGAAGCTATTTCCCTTCAGTAAAGAATTATATATGGTCAATTCAATCAGACTAAGCATAGCTGCAAAGGATCTGAAAGATAAGGAGAAACTTTTTGAATATGGCGAGAAGTGGATTGAAGGTGAACCTGATAACCGGAGGGCCAATTTTTCTGTTGGCCACTGGTATACAGAGGAGGACATCGCCTTAGACAGGGCCGTCTTATACATCAAAAAGGCTTTAGAACTTATAGAAGATCCCGACCCGGCAGATAAGCCTGATCACTATCCTGAATCCGAGTGGCGTAAAGACCTCAGGAAGAGCAAAGGGACTTACTATGACACACTCGGCTGGGCATACTATAAACTTGGGAAGTACAAAAAGGCAGAAAAGGCGTACAGGAAGGCCACCCAATATCTTGACTTTGACCAGAATCTATACTATCACCTCGGCCTACTGCTGGAAGAGAAGGGTGATACAGAGGGTGCGATCCACTCCTATGTACAGGCCCTTAAATCAGGGGAGAATAAAGAGGCAGAGGAGAGACTCCAAAAGATAGTATCGTCCAGTAGTCCCCCTAAATCCCCCTTCACTAAAAGGGGATTTAGGGGGACTACTGAAATGGGATTTGAACCATTATACAAATCCTTTGCCCGGAGGGAGGGTGTCACTACCTTTACTGATGTTACAGAAGCGGCAGGCTTGTCAGCCGTAAAAGTCAACCGGCTGGCATGGGGAGACTATAATAATGATGGGTATGAGGACATACTTTTCAACGGGGCTATTCTCTTTAAGAATAATGGTGATGGGACATTTATGGATGTTACAACAGAGGCCGGGATTTCTCCCATTCCAGGTGCAAATGGAGGGGTGTGGGGGGATTTTGACAATGATGGTTATATTGACTTTTATACCTTTGCATCCGGTAAAGAAACGACTGACCGATTCTGGAGGAACAATAAGGATGGGACATTTACGGATATTACGATGACTGCAGTGGAGACTCCAGACAACTATCCTACAGAGGCCGCTGCATGGGGGGATTACGATAAAGATGGTTTCATAGATCTATACATAGCCAATTATGAAAAGCCTTTGTTAGAGACGGTAGACAGAGCAAGATGTCTGCCAGACCGACTCCTTCATAATAATGGTAATGGGACGTTTACAGATGTAAGCACTGCTACAGGGATAATCTCCCCAGAAAATATGTGCGGAAGAGGGGTAAATTGGGGAGATTTTGACAATGACGGCGACACCGACATCTATGTGGCAAACTATCGACTGGACCCCAATTTTTTGTGGCGGAATAATGGGGATGGGACGTTTACAAATGTCGCTGCAGAGGTTGGTGTAGAGGGGAGTGAGGAAGAAGGGGCCTATGGTCATTCTATTGGCGCAGAGTGGGGGGACTTTAATAACGATGGCTACTTAGATCTCTTTGTCTCGAATCTTGCCCACCCACGGTATCTAGGATTCTCTGATAAAAGCATGCTCCTCGAGAATCAGGGGCCACCCCCTTTCTCCTCGGGGGAGAGGAAAGAGGTGAGGGATAGCACAGGTGACTTCAGATTCATCAACAGATTTGCTGACTCCGGCATAAGATTTGAAGAAACCTCAGCTGATCCATCTCTTGCTGATTATGATAATGACGGAATATTGGACCTCTATTTTACATCCACGTACAGGGGGAAAAAGAGTTTCCTCTACAGGGGAAATGGTGACGGCACATTTGCGGATGTCACATGGCTTGCCGGTGTGCGAGTAGATAATGGATGGGGAAATGCCTTTGCTGATTATGACAATGATGGAGACCTGGATCTCCTTGTAGCCAGTAGTGATGGTGTCAGGCTTTTCAGAAATGACGGGAATAGCAACCACTGGCTGCAAGTGCGCGTAGTAGGGAGAGAGTCAAATCGTTCAGGTATAGGGGCCAGGGTTATGATTGCACAGAGTGAATCCAGAGAGGAGGTAGGAGGTATCAGTGAGCAAGCAGCAGATACACCGTCAGAAGTTAGAAGTAGGAAGTCAGAAGTAGCCGCAGGCTTTAGCCTGCGATCACGACAGATCCGCGAAGTCCAGGGAGGCAAGGGGAGTGGCTCCCAGCACTCACTCCCCGTAGAATTCGGTCTGGATAGTTATAGCGGTCCTCTCGATGTAGAGGTGAAATTCCCATCGGGTAAAATTATACAACTGAAGAATGTAAAACCAGATCAGATGATCGTAGTGGAGGAACATTAGATGCTGAAGAGATTTCTAAAGAGATTTCATAATTGACAGGGGATCTTTAAGTGTGTTATTTTTAGCAACGTCAGACGAATGGATCGCGGGAGTAGCTCAGGGGTAGAGTCCCAGCTTCCCAAGCTGGTTGTCGCGGGTTCAAATCCCGTCTCCCGCTCCAGGATTATACTTTAATGACTCTCCCCTCCTTCCCTTCTGCCCCATGGACCTCTATATTTACATCCATGAATTGCTGTACTGTCCAGACATTTGTCAGAAGATGTCTTGTGACTTTTGTCGTTGTAAAAAAACATGGCCCCTCTGCAAGGGTGATATAGGGTATAAGCTGATCAGCAAGGTGGGGTTCTACAGCTCCAAGGGATTTATGAAACTCAAGGAAATCCCTGCAGGCCTCTCTCGCTACCTCTTCAGCACTCTTTCTTATAGCCCCGAGTGATGAAAAACCGGCCTTTATATTCTCATACTCTGCCACTATAAAAAAGAAGGTGCCCCTTCCAGGCGATCGGGCTGATATTACGTCTATATCAATATCTACAGACAGGCCCTTTAAGTTATTTAGCCCTTCTCTCCTCTGTCTTTCTGCTATGGATAATGGAAGATTAGACACTGCAGATATACCACGTATTCTTGCAAGTCTGCCCCTTTCTTCGATCCTCATCCCTTTTAATCCCGCCTTCCCTATCTCTGCGTGAATAACGCCCCCTCCTATCGGATACCATCCCCACTGATCGATATCAAGTTCAATAGAGCCCCCCATCCTCTCAATGACCGGAATAAATATCTCACTCAAGTAGTGAAATGGCGGACTCCAGGGGACATGCGTACCACCCATGATAATCAACTGGCTTGCTAAATTTCCCCTTACCCCATCCCTCTCCCCTTTGGGGAGAGGGAATTCCATCCTGATGGGTCTCGGACCAAAGATTAAAGGAGGAAGGAGGGTTTGCAGTATAAGGGAGGTGGAGCCGGCGCTCCCTCTCTTTACAGCCACATCAAAGGCATAACTCCCGCTCTTTACCACTCGAGGATGGAAACGCAAGTGTGTAGAACCTATTTCATTACCTTCGACGTCAGCATCACTGATCTCCCTGCAAGCGTTTACGCAGATGAGGTGTTGGGGCTGCAGACCAACCTTGGGACGCCCCTTTCTTATGTTTATAATCTGTACAGGTTTAGATAGGATGATGGAAAGGGCAAGGGCGCTCCTCAGGATTTGCCCGCCACCCTCGCCATGACTGCCATCGATGGTGATACAGGAAGTCGGCATATTGGAAAACCTGATCCTAACCCTGATATGTCCTGAATATCTTATCGAATACAGGGGCAACCTTAGTAAATACCTCAAGCACATCAGGATCAAAATGTTCACGCTTAGTCCTTCCATCCCCTTCTGTGATTATCTTAAAGGCCTTTTGGTGATCAAAAGATGGCTTATATGGTCTCTCACTTCTTAAGGCATCATATTGATCACAGATCATGACAATCCTCCCCTCTATAGGGATATCTTTCCCTTTTAGCCCCTGAGGATATCCTGTGCCATCCCACCTCTCATGATGACTTAAGGCAATAGACGCTACCATTTGTATGGCCGGCTGGGTTGAATCTGCAAATATCTTATGCCCAATGCTTGCCTGTGTCCTCTTCTTTATCGTATCTTCAAGATTATGTTTATAGTCTTTCTCCATCTGCAGAAGCTTACTATTAACTTGGCCATTGCATCTATTGCATTGTCACAGGCAATCACAGAATAACCACATTCACTGAGGAATGATGAAATAGAATCCCGTACATAAGGGTCATCATCAACCAAAAGGATCAAACCTTCACTCTTCTGGTTCATTTATTTCCTCCGAATCGCATCTTTCTTCCAAGGTCTTAAAGGATCCAGGTGAGATATCGATACTGGCAACTGTCACAAGACATCAGGAAACTTATAATCCGTTATCTCCTTAACCTCAAAGAGCCCTGGGATGATGTCATCCTCTAACAGGACCCGCCTGACCTTATCCTGCCATGCCCTCTTAAATGCCATTTTCTCCTCTACGGTCGCCTGTCCTGTTAGAACCAGTGGCGCAAGCTCCCCCAATTTCGGGTCCTCTGGAACTAAATCAGAGTGGTAGGTCACCTTTACCATCTTCTTATTGTCCATCCTTTGGAAGATAAAGGTATTAAATTGAAAGTGCCCCTCATCGAAGATCAGCATATTCCTCCGCTTAAATCTCCGTCCCAGACCACCAAAGCCTGTTACAGGTGCTGCACCGGTAATCAAAGAGATGACCTGTGACATAGGTCCATAGGCCATGTCCGTAGGTTTCCCTAAGATAGCAACCCTGATCTCACCCCTCACAGGTATCTCATCTCCATACAGCGCCAATAGCGCCTTTGTTGTGATCTTATAAGCCCCGGATATGGCAGGACAGGAATGACCTGCAAGTTTTATTGCATCAGCATATGTAAATACAAATAGCTCCCCTTCCTCCATGGCGCCTAAGAAATACGCCAGGGGATCTTTCAGTTTTACCGTTTCAACCTTGTCATAGAAATCCTGACCCCAGTTACTCTGTCCTTCTGGCATCCTTTACTCCTTTCCAAGTCTTTTAAAATAGTTGCGGTTATTATAGACCAATTTCCCCTTTTTTGCTACTATGTCTAAAAACACTTAAACCCTTCTGAACGAGACAGATGAAAAAGGTAAGACTCCTCCCCGGCAAACTTCCAGTCAGGCTGCTTGAACGACTTTTGAAGCAATATACCTCCAAGGGGGCTGATGTTGTGATAGGTCCATCCATTGGGATCGATGCAACGGTGATAAACTTTTCTGGTAATTATCTGATTGCAAAAACAGACCCTATAACATTCGTGGCCGGGGATATAGGCCTTTATGCAATAAACATCAATGCCAATGATATCGCTGTCATGGGTGGGCGGCCCAGGTGGTTCCTCGCAAACATACTCCTCCCTGAGAAAAAGACTACACCCCAGATGGTAAAAAAGATATTCTCTCAACTCTCAAAGGCGTGTAAGGACCTGGATATCTCACTCTGCGGAGGCCATACTGAAGTGACCTTTGGGATTGACAGACCGATTATCATAGGGCAGATGCTCGGAGATGTAAAAAAGGGAACCCTTGTAACAGCCGCAGGGGCAAAGGTTGGAGACGATATAATAATCACTAAAGGGATCGCCATTGAGGCGACATCGATCATCGGAAGGGAGAAAGAAAAGGACCTGCGAAAACGATTCTCTCAAAGATTTATAACGAGTTGTAAAGATACCATAAAAATGCCAGGGCTGAGTGTCCTTAAGGACGCACAGTGTGCCATAAGATTTGGAAAGGTCCACGCAATGCACGATCCGACAGAAGGGGGGCTATCAACAGGGCTGCATGAGCTTGCGATTGCCTCAAAGGTCGGAGTTTTGGTAGACCGGGATGCCATCCCCATCCTGCCAGAGTGTGAACAATTATGTGACTACTTTGGGATAAACCCGCTTGGGGCCATTGCCTCAGGGGCCCTCCTGATCACCCTCCATCCAAGACATACAAAGAAGGTCATAGAGGAACTTGGTAAGCAGGGGATCAAGGCAAGTGTGATAGGAAAGGTTACCCTGCAAAGAGAAGGTCTGAGAATTAGAGAGAGGGGTGAGATAAAAAAACTCCCTCTTTTTGAGAGAGATGAGATAACAAAGGTTCTCTAAACAAGCTCCAACGTCTTCAGAAGAGCCTCTGCCTTATAAAGGGTTTCATAATACTCCCTTTCAGGGTCAGAGTCTGCAACAATACCCGCTCCAACCTGCATATGGGCCCATCCATCCTTTATTATAAAGGTCCTGATGATGATATTCAGGTCCATATCGCCCGTATAACTGAGGTATCCTATAGAGCCTGTATAAGGCCCGCGGGTAGTAGGTTCTAACTCGTCTATTATCTCCATACACCGTATCTTAGGCACCCCTGTTATTGTACCACCCGGAAACACTGCCTTTATAAGATCAAAGGCATCCTGATTGGGCTCTATATTCCCTATCACGTTTGAAACAATATGTGTTACATGCGAATAGGACTCTAGTGTCATAAACTCATCCACCTTGATGCTCCCATATCGACATACACGTCCTATATCGTTTCTTTCAAGATCTACCAGCATGATATGCTCTGCACGCTCTTTCTCACTGGCCAGAAGCTCCTTTTGAAGTAGCTCATTCTCAGCCTGGTCCTTTCCTCGTGGCCTTGTCCCCGCTATCGGCCTCGTCTCTATCAGACCCTGATACAATCTTACAAGCCTCTCAGGAGATGAACTCACAAGCTGCATATCTCCGGTATCTATAAAGGCAGAGAAGGGTGAAGGGTTAACCCCCCTCAAGACCCGGTATAGGCTCAAAGGGTCTACACCTTTTATCCGGGCTGATAGCCTCTGGGATAGATTTGCCTGGAATATATCGCCAGAAGAGATATACTCCTTGCATCGCCTTACCATGTCTTTATATTCCTTCCTGGTGAGGTTGGGGACAATTTTTATCTTTAAACCAGATCTTCCTGGATATTGGAAGACTAACCCTTTTCTGATCCTGCGCTCTATTTCTTCTATCCATTCCCTATACCCATCATCTATTTCAGCATCTCCGTCTGAAACAACTATTATCCACCCCCGTTTTTCCAGATGGTCGAAGGCAACGATTATATCCACGATCATCAAGACCATATCCGGAAGCTGCAGATCATCTTGCGTTTGACGTGGCAATTTCTCAAAAAGGTGTACCATATCATATCCGAAGTATCCAACTGCCCCCCCTGCAAAGGGGGGAAGATTTTTGGGGCTTATAACCTCTTTCCTCTTTAAGATTTCTCTTATCGTTCTTAACGGATCTACATCAATAGCTTCCGCGGAATTCGTATACACAATTTCTGTTTTGTTCCCCTTGTTTTTAATAATGATTTTTGGACTCGTACCGATAAAAGAATATCGAGATGTATTTGTATCACCCCCAAGACTTTCTAAGAGAAAAGATGGTTCATCCCTTTTTAAAAGGACAAAGGCATCAAAAGGATCTATCCATGGAATTTCCTTATATAGGATTTTCATTGGGATCAATTATATCAGATTCTGTATGTCATTCCGAACCCTATGTTGAATTTATTTCAGCATGACAGAAAATAGAAGGGCTATATATGAACAGCATTAAATTAGAGGAACCAAAAGACCAGGATGAAATAGATGCCAAGGCAGGCGTAAAGCTGGCGACCGAGGTACTTCAAACCCTGTCAAAGGCTATCAAGACATTAAAGATCTACCCTGAAACAAGCCCCCTGAGACAGAGATTTGTAACCGAGTTGACTGATAAATTCACCAAATTCTTAGACGAATATGGCGATCTGGCCTTAAAGATAAAACAGACAGAACTACTGTATCAGGGAGAGGTCGTTTATTCGCACCCATCTAAAGAAGAGAGCATTGCATTCAAATTCTTTGGAGATGGAATAAGAGAGATTGAATTTACTGAGGGTTTAGAGGAAAAGGAGATACTCGAGTTTATCAATGTTATTAGAGGAGATTATGCAGGAGCTGGGGGAGACGATGATACTGTCACGCAACTCTGGGAAAAGGAGTTTAAAAATATACACTACCTCGTGGCAGAAGAGGGAGAGGAGGGTGGAAAGCCACCCGTAATAACTGAAAAGCCACCGACCAGAGAGAAAAGTAAAGAGTCCCTTCTCAGGGCGTATCAATCTGAGACAGGTACTGAATCAGAGGGAAAGGCGGTGCTTGAACCTGCCAATGTTGAGCTCGAGATAGAACATATCTATGGAAAACCTCTCTCCGAGATATTCACCCTAACACCTGAAGAGATAGAGAAGGTCCAACGGGAAATGGAGATGGAAGAGGGGATGGACCTTATATCAGAACTGTTAGATATCCTCTTTCATATCCTCCAGATAGAAAAAGAGATTGATAGCTATTCTGAGATTATGAGAAATATAGAAAAGGCGATCAAGTCTCTTGTCCTATCCGGAGATTACAGGCGTGTCATTCCAATATTGACCACTCTCAAAACCCTCTCTAAAGATGAAAATAATTTTAGCCCAGCACATGCAAAGGAGATACAAAAGACCATTGATGCCTTAGGAGAGGAAGAATTCCTGCAGCAATTTACGCTCTCTATCAATGTAAGTAAGACCGAAGACGTAGATTCACTCTTTTCATTTCTTACCATGCTTAACCAAAATGCCGTTGCCCCCCTTGCTACCATGGTGGGAATGCTTGATCAAATGAAGACCCGCCGCCTGTTTTGTGATGTCCTTGCCTTACTTGCCAAGGATAATATTGAACCGCTCCTGAAAAAATTAGAGGATAATAACTGGTTTATAGTAAGAAACACAGTATATATACTCGGTAAGATTGCGAATACAAAGGCCATACCTTATCTTAAAAAGATAAAAGAGCATGAAGAACCCCGGATAAGGAAAGAAATAGTTCATACCCTTTCAGAGATTAAGAGTAACGAGGCAAAGGAGCTGCTCATCTCCTTCCTCAAGGACAGTAACAGCTCAGTGCGTATTATGGCCTTAAAAAGTCTATGTACCCTCGGGTATAAAAAGGCTCTATCACATCTATTGAGTGTTATCTCAAGTGACAGCTTTGACACCAAAGAGGTCATAGAAAAAAAGGAGTTCTTTGAAGGCCTGGGGATACTGGGGTCTAACGAGATATTACCATCCCTAAAAGAGATATTGATGAAACGCTCCTGGCTTTTTGGGAAGTCAAAGGCTGAGGAACACAGGGTATATGCAGCCCTCGCACTCAAAAGGATGTCTACACCAGCGGCCATCAATATCCTGAAGGAGGGCCGTTTGTCTTCAGATAAAGGCATACGAAAAATATGCGAGGATACATTACTTGAGATAGAGAAGGAGAAGAAATGAAAGACCGGCTATTTGACGAAAAGAGAGGCTCTCTGGGAAAAGATTTTATAAATAATCTTCATATCCTATTTAAGACGGCAACGATACATGATCTGAAAAATGTTGCACTCAATAGCACAGTAGATAAGGCTATAGAGTTTATAAGTTTATTACTGAATAGTGAAGATTCCTTCTCTGTTAAAATGATTCAGGAACATCTGTTTATTGATGACGTAAAGATAAAGGTAAGTATAGAAAATTTCCTGGCCTCTATGTTCTTAATAGAGGAGATGAAAAAAAGGGGAATAGGCTCAATTACTTTCTCTACCCATTTATCTCCTGATGAATTAAAGCGATTCATATACGCCTTTATTAACACGAATCTAAAATCTTCTGGACCATTCGATGAACTCATTAATAAGCTCGAATCACTGGCTATCACACGCATCACGATAGATAGAATTAAAGAAGATGCGGAACATTTTGACCATGTGCTCGAAGATTCACGGGAGATGGCAAAACGTATATATTTCAAAACACTCTCAGCCGCCTCTGAGATAATGGAAAGCGCAAAACTAAAAAACACTGCCAGTATAAAGAAGGCGAAAAGGCTTGTGCAATCCATGGTAGACTTGATGCTCCACGAGGAATCTACCCTATTAGGTCTTACTACTCTGAAGGCCTACGATGAGTACACGTATAATCATTCGGTAAATGTCTCAATCCTTTCTATAGCAATGGGACAACGTCTTGGTTATCACAGAAGGGAGTTGGGAGAACTTGGTATGGCGACACTCTTTCATGACATCGGCAAGATCGACCTCCCTTTGGAACTTTTGAACAAACCATCAGAATTTACACCGGAGGAGTGGCAGGTCATGCGAACGCATCCTATTAATGGTGTAAAAACCCTTCTTAGATTGAAAGGACTTCAGGAGCAAGCGATACGCATGATAATGGCAAGCTTTGAGCATCATCTAACCTACGACCTCTCGGGCTATCCTAAACTTGCGACTCCGAGGAGGATCAGTCTTTTTGGAAGAATTACAACGATTGCAGACTGTTATGACGCCCTTACCTCTGCAAGAATCTATAACCGTACCCCCTTTATTCCAGATAAGGCCCTCTCCTTTATGATGAAGAAGAGCAATACAGCCTTTGATCCAATCTTGCTGAAGATCTTTATCAACGTCGTTGGGATATATCCTGTAGGAACCCTGCTCCTGTTAAACACGCGCGAACTTGGCGTGGTAACAAAGGCAAATCAAATTCCTGTCAATATCCACCGACCACGTATAAAACTTATTACAGACTCACAGGGTAACGAGATAGACGGGGAGGTTATAGACCTTTCTGAAAATCATTATAAATCTATTATCCAATCCCTCGACCACAGGAAATATGGGATTGATATAAGCAAATATTTCCTCTAATTTCCCTCATGTTTTTCCCTGTCATATTTTTCCCTGTTGTCAACAAATAGAATTGTCCGGTTTTGTAGCAAATAAACTGTCCGGTTATAGCAGTTAAGTATTAAGCAGCTTTATGCTCAGGATTTATCTTCTCCTTTCCATTGGAATCAAAGGA
>JAHFEQ010000084.1:1952-7971 GCA_023248395.1 Nitrospirota bacterium | reverse complement strand
CCAAAGGGCCGGGGGACGAGGTCTTTGCAGGGAGTATAAACCAGAGGGGTTCCATTGAGGTCAGGGTCACAAAGCCCTTCAATGATACAACCCTCGGCAGGATCATCCACTATGTGGAAGAAGCGGAGAAAAGAAAATCGAGTTACCAGAGATTCGGTGAGACCTTCGGAAGATACTATACACCTTCCATGTTTGTCCTCGCCATCATGGTCATGGTCATCCCGACTATCCTTGTTGGCGGCTTTACGGGGTGGTTTTATAGGGGACTCGTAGTCCTGGTTGTCTCCTGTTCCTGCGGGATAGCGCTCTCCATCCCTGTGGCCGTCGTGGCTGCCATTGCCAATGCCGCAAGACACGGCGTATTGATCAAGGGCGGTGCCTACATCGAGGCAGCAAGCCATATCAGGGCCATTGCCTTTGATAAGACAGGTTCTTTGACCGCAGGAAGGCCGGTCGTGACGGACATTCTATCCCTTGGGGATATAGAAGAAGACGCACTTTTGGGTTTTGCCGCTTCGATGGAGCGCCGTTCTGAGCATGTCCTGGCAGAGGCGATTCTGGAGAAGGCGAAAGAGAAGGGGGCTCATATCCATGAGGTCGAGGGATTTGAGGCCGTCCCCGGAATGGGGGCAAGGGCTAATATCGATGGAAGTCTCTACTGCATCGGGAACAAGGCACTCTGTAAGGCGATAGGAATTCCCACCCACAACGCAGAGGAAAAGATAAGAGGACTGGAAGAGGATGGAAAGACCGTGCTCCTTTTGACCAGAGGAGGGGTACTCATTGGGGCCATTGCAGTAAGGGATGAGGTAAGGCCAGAGGCAGAAGAATCTTTGAAAAGACTTAAAGGCCTTAATATAAGGGCTCTTGTCATGTTGACAGGTGATAATGAAAAGGTCGCACGGACCATGGCAGAGAAGGTTGGCATCAGTGAGTATATGGCGCGACTACTGCCAGAGGAAAAGGTAAAGGCTATGGAAGATCTGAAGAGCCGCTACGGAAAGGTGGCCATGGTAGGGGATGGTGTGAACGATGCCCCGGCCATGGTGATATCGGATCTGGGTATCGCCATGGGTGCAGCCGGAACCGATGTGGCTATAGAGACCGGGGATATCGTGCTGATGTCTGATGATCTGTCGAAGATACCTTATGTCATCGAATTAAGTAAAAGGACCGCGAATATCATCAGGCAGAATATTGGAATATCGCTGAGCATTATTACATTTTTAGTGCCTATCGCCCTGATAGGCTGGGTAGGTCTTGTGTCTGGCCTGTTGATCAATGAGATAGGCGGGATTTTGGTGATCATTAATGGACTGCGGTTGCTTAGATAAATTCCCCCACCTTAATGTCTTTCCCCTCGCACCAGGTGTTTTCTGATCGCAGCCTTTCGCAGGGTCTCGTAGTCTGTGCCATAGCCGCCTTCGAGGAGTTTCCTTGCACTCATGATCAGGGAGATCGTGACAGGGGAGTCATAGGCTGTCTCTAATAGCGTTGAGCCGCCGCCGGTTGACCGGAATCCCATGTTAAATCTTCTGCCACTTTCTGTCTCATATGCAGAAGTCATAAAATTGGTACTCCCACCGCCAATCTCTTTTACAGCCTCTCTATTTGCATCAATAGCCTCGATCAATCTCCGGGTCCCTTCAACAAATTTTTCGTCATCCACACCGAGTGGGCCATTCCATACAATGGTCTTTGCCTTCCCGATCACACCGGCATACAGATCTCTGGTCTTATCACCGATATCGACAATCTCATCATCATCCATCAGCTCATGCAGCAGTGCAGACCTTAAGATCGTATCGCCCCTTTTAACAATATAGTCTATTGGGAGAAGCAATCTCCGCCCTTTCAGGGGCTCCGGGTCTCTGAATTGGAATTCGTTATAGAGTCTCAGGAGGCCCTGGGCCAGGTTGATCTCTTCTGCATTGTACAGATAACCGCCCTCTTTAGCCGTTTCAAATCCTTTAAGCCTTACCTCCCGCAGGCCGCGCAGGTCCTTTTTTATCTCTCCCGGCAATCCCTTAAGGTTCTCCTCTTTCAGCATGGTCAATTGGGCATATACGAAGGCATACATCAGATGACCCCCCACCAGCACATAATCCACAAGCCGTTCTCCAATCTGGAGGTTTAATTCCGGGTTGAACATATTGCTCCAGTGTGTCGTCTTTTCAGCCCTGAATATCGCCCTCATCAGCTGCAGGCTGTCTTCAACCTTATCCCCTCCAACGATGACGATATAAGGGGAGCCAGGCCGTTTGATCTTCATGTGGGCCTCGATCTCATCAACGAGGAGACTTCCGGCCAGACCCGGGAGATATTCGTGTATTCGGTTGGAGGATGCCTCTTTCCGATGGGCAGTTCCAAAGGAGTTCTGAATACTCACATCCACAACACCCGCCAGGATATTCGACAGCCCTTCCCGGTTTTTGGTCTCATCCGGGTGGAATCGGATATTATCGAGCAGAGGGATAATCCCGTCTTTAAACAGGCCGTTGAGATAATCTGTATTAAACTGCTTTGGGGCAAAGGTGCCAGAATCCGGCGCAAACCGGATAATCTCAACTCTCTTATCAAGGGCCTTTGAAAGCGGCCCCAACAGAGGGTCTAAGGTGAATGCCGGATCATATCCCCTGGGTCTCCCCAGATGTGTCACTAACAATGGGACAACGCCGGCGTTGATCAATTCCCTGATAAAGGGGGCTGCCTGAAGGATCCTGAAGGGATCGGCAACACGCAGAGCACCCCCGGCCTCATTTATTAGAGGGACGTTGAAGTCAGATTTTACAAGGGCAATTTTCCCCTCCAGTTCTCCTAAATAGTCAAAGGCCCTTAAGTAAGCCAGGATGCCGTCCATTTACCCTCCCTTTGTTATACGATTCCAGAGATTTATTAGAAGATTACAGAGATTAATCACTGGAATCTTTTACTACCTCTCTGTAATCAGTCTTTATTAATCTGTTTTAAAATATCGAAAATAGCTTCTCTAAGTAGCAATGAACCAGTAGCGGATTAAACTCGGCTATCATTATAAAAGATATGGGGAACAAGGAGGCCATGCCGGTCAGGAAGCCTATCTCTGAAGGTATCCTATGCCATCCCCCATTCCCTGGCCTAATCTTTCCATCGTTGATGGCAACCAGCCGCTCAACCCTGTCAGTAAAGAGATGATCATTTTGAGCAATGCTGAATCCTGTGGCATAAGGACAATCCGTCATCCCCCAAATCCCCCTTAATCCCCCTTTTTTAAAGGGGGAAAAAGGGGGATTACAGGGAGGATTTTCTGGAGCCGGTGAGGACTGCATCTTTAAAAGTGCAGAGGCCACATCCAATGGCCTTCCTGTACTTAGCGCTGCTGTTTCATCTCCAATTAATTCGATCTCTTCTCTCCACCACCGGAAGATATAATAGACGTGAGGGAATATAAAGAGGCTGTTTCGGCATAACAGGAGTATCCCTTTCAGGATATTATCTCTCCTTCTATAATGAGAAAGTTCATGGGCCAGGAGGCCTCTTAGCTCATCTGCTGAAAGGGTCTTTAGCGCGCCTGTAGACAGGATGAGGATATTGGATCTATATCCCCAGATAAAGCTGAGCAGGTGAGGTGTCTCTATGACCTTCACCCTGATTTTATGGATTTCCTTAAAATCCTTTAGCTCTTTCAATACTCCTTTGTTTATGTCAACCTTGTTGTGAGGGTTGAAAGAAGTAGAAAGGCTGCCAATTGTGGCACTCGCCCTAAAGTATGACCGTACACTTATTATTGAATAGATTACCGGTACCAGTAAAAGGCCAATGGCAGATATCAGGAGTCCATCAAATAAAGGGATCTCGTCTGGTGAGACAAACGAAAATATGTAGCAGTATGGCTCATTAAGACAGAACATCGCCTTACCCTGTATTTTTATAAACAGAGGAGGTGCAAAGGAGGTCAGTATCGTGAAGGCAGAGAGTGCTGGCGGGACTACGAGAGACAAAAAGAAGAGCCTGCTCTTCATGTGAGGGGACGAGATGAACCTCTTGCCTGCGACAGAGAATAAAAAGAATACGAACGATAAAAGGATATTGATGACAGCGAAATTTAAGAATAATAACCCTAAATGGTGTAACTTCTCCATTGATACCCTTATTTCCTCCTCAGTAAAACTAACATATCATAGAACAGTAATACTGGCAATAAGTGAATCAAGGGAGAGGGAGAGAATGTCCCGGTTATATACCTTGACAGCGTATACTATCTAAGATACTTTTAAAGCGCCATGGAAAAATACGATGTTATTATTATTGGTACAGGCCCTGCAGGGATCTTTGCTGCATGGGAGTTAATCTCTTCTAATCCTAAGGTAAAAATCTTCATGCTCGATAAAGGGGGGAGCCTTGCTGAACGGGTAGAGGAGACTAAGACAGGTGTACATAAGGCAAAGACTGAACAGCCGGATGTCCTCTCCTGCGGGTGGGGAGGGGCAGGGGCCTTTAGTGACGGCAAACTGAACCTCTCCCCCGAGGTAGGAGGTTTTCTAAAAGATTATATAGGAGAAACGGAGCTATCCTCCCTGATACAATATGTGGATGAAATCTATCTTAAATTTGGTGCCCCACGCGAATTACATGGCACTGAAATCCAGCAGATCAGAGACCTTGCTGATGCTGCGGTCCGGCACGGTCTGAGATTTATCCCCTTTCCAATACGCCATCTCGGCAGTGATCGTTGTATCCCTGTGCTGGGAGGGTTTCTCGCGAACATGGAAGAAAGGGTTACACTTCGGTTCCATGATGAGGCAGCAGAGATTCTCTACAGGGATGGCAAGGCAGAAGGCGTTAGGACAAAATCTGGAGAGGAGATTATGGGGGAGTTTGTGATCATTGCACCAGGCCGGGGAGGGTCCCGATGGCTTGAGAGGGAGTCAAGAAGGGGTGGGCTTACCACCCTGACAAACCCAGTGGATATCGGCGTGAGGGTAGAGGTGGCGGCTCCAGTCATGAAATCCCTTACAGATATCGCCTATGAGGCAAAGTTGGTATTCTACTCAAAACAGTTTGATGATCCGGTGAGGACCTTTTGCATGAATCCTTATGGAGAGGTAGTCCGGGAGTATCACGGGGATATCTGCCTTGTGAATGGACATAGCTATTCCACAAGGCGCTCAAACAATACAAACTTTGCTATCCTGGTCAGTACCGTTTTTACAGAGCCATTTCACGAGCCGATTGCCTATGGGCAATATATCTCAAGGCTGGCTAATCTCTTAGCCGGGGAGATCCTGGTGCAGAGGCTGGGTGACCTGTTGCAAGGGAGGCGTTCTACCCCTGAACGGATACGGCGCGGGACTGTCCCGCCAACCCTTACGGATGCTACCCCTGGAGACCTTAGTTTTGTAATTCCTTACAGATATCTGTGCGACATCCTGGAGATGCTCCAGGCCATGGAGAAGTTGACCCCCGGTCTCTATGCGAGGGACACCCTGCTTTACGGGGTGGAGGCGAAGTACTATTCCATGCGGCTCAAGCTGACCGCTCACTTTGAGACAGAGATCTCTAATCTCTTTGCCATAGGGGATGGGGCAGGGATAACACGGGGCCTGATCCAGGCATCGGTCTCGGGGGTGGTAGCGGCGAGGGAGATACTGAGAAGACAGAAGTAAGAAGTTATAAATTAGAAGCCAGATAATAGGCCCATTGCCTTTCCCACCTTCCCAAACTTATCCAGCACAAAATCAAGGTCGTCCTGCTTATGGGCTGCTGAGATCTGTACGCGGATGCGGGCTTGTCCCTTTGGGACTACGGGATAACTAAAACCTACGACATACACCCCCTCATGAAACAAGGCCGTTGCCATCTCTGAAGCCAATCTGGCCTCACCGAGCATGATCGGGATAATCGGATGAATCCCTTCTCTGATATTAAACCCTATGCGCGCAATCTCCCTCCGGAAGTATGCCGTATTCTCCATCAGTTTTTCTCGGAGTCCTGACGCCCCCCCGATGAGGCTAAGCACCTCTATAGCTGCAGAGACGAT
>JAHFEQ010000084.1:0-1852 GCA_023248395.1 Nitrospirota bacterium | reverse complement strand
GAGGTGTACAGAAGGGTCTCCTCCATGCTGAGAAATAAGGAGAGGCTCTCCTCAAGTTCCTTATGGATATCCTGTGTCCCGCAGATAAACCTCACAGAGGACATGCCATAGCCCCACCGGTCAAGGCCAGCCTTTGCCGCGGAGATGATCGCGGGATGATTAGAGAGGCCTAAATAGTTATTGGCACACAGGTTAATGACCCTCTTCCCCCTGACATCAATAAAGATGCCCTGAGGGGAAGAGAGGAGGCGTTCTTCTTTGAAGAGGCCAGCCTCGCGGATAGCATTCAGCTCTTGTTGCAGATGTTGCTTAATTAATGAGTACATCGTCTTTGGCTCGACAATTCCATGTAGTGGGGGGGTGGGGTCACGTCTTGAAATATCGGTTTTTTTTGGAATTTCTAAAACTTTGCTCGCAAGAAAAAAATGTAATATTTCAAGACCCTCCAATGCGCCTCTTTATTGTGTCTCATTAAACCTCTGGTATATCTTCTTAGTCAGCCAATCTTTAACATCGTTCTTAAATTCAGCGTTTTCCATGATCTTGTCAAAAATCTCCTGATTCGAATCCATGCGCTCAATCAGCTTGTTGATGAATACCTCTTCGAATGCGTATTTAAAATTATCAAGCCGATTGTTTAATGCCCGTTTTTTTAGATCTTCGTCCCGATAAAGTTCTTCTTCTATTTGTTCAAAGAAGAGCTTGTCAGCATCATTAAAATCAGTTCCATATTTATCGTTCAGGACTTTGATGATATTGGAAAGTTTGTCTTTCTCGTCCTTAGGACGACTGATACCGGCCTCTGTAGTTGGATCTATTCCAAATTCGCCTTGCACCTGAAGAACCAGGTCACCCTCTGCAATCTTTTGCAAGCGATAATATTCCAATGCTACTTCATTGTCGAGCTTTAATCTTTCCGTATAATCTGATTTAGGAAGTTTGCTTAAAAGGAAGCGACCGTAAGAGTACAACTTTTCCAGTTCCGCATCCTGAAATGGCATTATCTGCGAAAGGAAAGAATAGAGCCGCACATAACTTGTCATTGATTTCTTGAATTCGTCCTGCGGTTCCTCTTCTAATGCCTTAAAACGGTCCACTGCTGGATCTATGAAAGCGTACATTTTCCCCTGATCTTTTATTGAAGTGCTGCCTGGCTTATAGAAAACCTTAGCAAAGGCATCCACTTCTGACTGATAATAAACATTGGCTGCATCCATTCTTCCTTTCAGATCATATAAATGATTTGGATCAGTTGGTTCAGTAACTGTTGTCAGTTCGTAATACGGCTGAAAAGAATCAATAATGGTTTGCCTGTCATTGGCGAAATCGAGCACGAAGGTGTCTTCTTTGCCAGGATGAGTCCTGTTTAACCGGGACAACGTCTGTACGGCCCTTACCCCTGACAGCTTCTTATCCACATACATGGTATGCAATAGCGGTTGATCAAACCCATACTGATACTTGTCTGCAACAAGCAATACCTGATACTCATCCGTGGTAAATTTACCCGGCAATTCAAGTTCACCAAACCCGTTTAGATGGGCCTCTGTTACTCCTTCCGGATAATAGTCATCCACAACCACACCGGAGAAGGCGACCAATGCACGGATGTTTTTTTCATAACCCTTCTCTTTGATATAATCTTTGAATTCCAGATAATAACGCAAGGCGTGTTTCCTCGATGCAGTCACAACCATCGCCTTTGCCTTACCACCGATCTTCTTCATGGTAATCTGCCTGAAGTGTTCAATCATAACTTCGGTCTTCTGTGCCAGGCTATGCGGATGTAGGGATGCAAAACGCCCAATCGCTTTTGCTGCCTTGCGTTTATTCAGTTCAGGATCGTCTTCAA
>JAHFEQ010000034.1:16455-20938 GCA_023248395.1 Nitrospirota bacterium | reverse complement strand
TATTTGAACAATTATAGTAGCTGTGCTATAAATTGACCAGGAGTTTATCATGAAAAGAGATGACCAGGAGATATTACAAAAGATTTACGAGGCTGAAGAGAAGGCAATAGCGAAGATCGAAAAGGCTGAAGAGGCTGCAAAGAGGCTTATTGCGGAAACAGAAGAGCATATTACCTCCCAATTAAAGAAGGGAGAGGAGACTATAGAGGCTGAAATAGATAAGGTAAAGGAGGAGAGCATCAAAAAGATAGAGGAGGAGACGTCGAAGATTGTCGAAGAGGCTAAGTCTGCCGCAGACCGTCTCAAAGAGTCATCAAAGGGGAGAATGAAGGCGGCCGTTGATAAGATCTTGTCATACATCGTACCAGGGTCACACCATGATCCATAAAATGTCCAGGGTCTCCATTATTGGACCTCAGGGGCTCCTTACAGAGGTCATGGCCTCTATATACAAAGCCGGAGTCCTGCACATCGAATCCACACCTGATAATGTAAAAGATAGCCCCTACGTAAGGAAACTGTCCTTGCCGGTAGAACAGAGAAATGAGATGGCCGAGTTAGAGAGGGTCCTTGGTTTAGCAAAGAAGACCATCAATACCATCACCCCACTCTTTATGATAAAACCACCCCCTGTTACTCATAGGCATGAGGAAGTCAGTATTTCAGAGGCAAAGAGGGTTATAGAAGAGATCAGCAGTTCTGTGGACAACTTGGGCCAGGAGATCAGGGGGATGGAGCAGCAGCTTTCCCTCTATGCCAAATATGAGAAGATACTGACCGCCTTATCTCCTCTGATAGAGATGATTCCTGAGGGCCCTTTTAAAGACTACACCGGTATCACCTTGTATAAAAGGGAGTCTGCCCTGCCAATCCTTGAAGACACCGTCCAGCGTATTACAGGTGGCCGTTATGAGCTCTTTAAGAGGGACATCGATGAGGAGATCATGGTCTGTATTATCGTGTATCCCAGGGAGTTCAGCCAGAGGATTAAGAGGCTCTTTCAGGAAGAGAATATCAGTGAGCTCAGGATGCCTGCGGATCTGGCAGACATGCCGGTGATGGAATCCTTTAAGGTAATCCTGCAAAAGAGGGCTGCCTTACCCCTCCGGATAGATGAGCTTGAAAAGAGGTTAGAGAGAGTGGCGCATGAGAGGTATGAGGAGCTTGCTAAATGTCACCGGATTATTGAGGAAAGACTAAGGCAGATGGAGGTCTCTTCTGAACTCTATGGGACGAGAAACACCTTCTTTCTCAGTGGATGGATGCCCGCAAGTAGCCTTGAGACATTCATAAAGAGGATAAAAGATCGATTCAATGATAGGGTCATCGTTGAAGCAGTATCCCCACCTGATCAGGAGACAGATAAGATACCGGTACTCCTGAGTAATCCAGGATTTCTTAAGCCCTTTGAGGTCCTGACAAGATTTCTCTCCCTTCCCAAATATGGGACATTGGATCCAACACCCCTGTTGGCCATCTTCTTTCCTATCTTTTTTGGTCTTATCCTCGGCGATATCGGGTATGGGGCTATATTGTTTGTGGCCTCTTTATGGACAAGATGGCGGTGGAAGACCTATGAGATGGTCAGAAACCTGGGGAGTATATTTATGGCAAGTTCACTGGTTGCGATATGCTTTGGGATCATCTTTGGAGAGTTCTTTGGGACACTCGGTGAATCTATCGGGATACACCCCTATATCAACCGGTCTGCAGCATTGATCCCCCTTCTCATCGTATCTATCCTGATCGGCGGCCTCCACATCTCTCTTGGCCTTATTATTGGGGCTGTTATCGCCATGAAGAGGGGAGAGCCAAAAGAAGCCGCAGCCCGGATCCTAAAATTGATGTTTGTCTTTTCCGTCTTTGCTATCGTTGCAGTCGTCTATGGGCTCCTTCCTGAAGGGTTACTGCCTATTATGATCTTTTCAGGACTCGGAATAATCTTGATGCTCTTCTTTTTTGAAAAGTGGATTGCACCCTTTGATGCATTGAAACTGATTGTAAATGTCCTCTCCTATGCAAGGATTATGGGGTTTGGCGCCGCCTCTCTCTTCCTTGCATCGATTGCGAACAGACTAACAGCGATGCCGAAGAGTATACTCCTCGGCGTGATGCTTGGCGCCTTCTTCCACCTGATCAATATGCTCGTCGGAGTATACGCACCGGCAATACAGACATTAAGACTCCATTATGTGGAATTTTTTGATAAGTTCTTCTATCCTGGAGGAATAGAGTATAAACCCTTTGGGAAGGGGGAAAGGTGGTGATGTTATGGACATAGGTCTCATGGCAATTGGCGCAGGATTGGCAATTGGATTGGCAGCGATAGCGACAGGTATTGCTCAGGCAAAGATCGGTGCTGCAGGCATCGGTGCGCTTATCGAGAAACCTGAGCTCCTCGGGAGGATATTGATACTCCTTGTTATCCCTGAAACACTGGTGATCCTCGGTTTTGTGATCGCAGTGATTATACTCTCCGTACCACGGTGAAGATATGTCCTATGATGTCTTGATCGATTACATTATCAAAGAGGGTGAGAAGAGGAGTGAAGAGATACTGGCAGAGGCAAGAAAGAAGGCCGATGCCATGCTGTCTGAAGTAGGGAAGAACATAGAGGATCTGCGGCAAAAGGCGAACAAAGGGCTTGAAAAGGAGATTACGGAATGCAAGGTTAGAGAATTAAGCAGGGCGCATCTTAAAAGCATGGCATTCCTGTCTGTAGCTAAGGGAGAGATCATCGATGAAATGTATCGGGAGATACGCTGTGCCCTTCAGGCCATCATCGATAGTCCCTTATATCCTGAAATTTTACAGCCGCTCTTTATAGAGGGGCTTCAGGAGATGAGGGGGAGGGTCACTGTGCTGGCAAACAGCCGGGATAGTGATTTCATAGAACATCTGTTGAAGGATGCAGCGCCGGCCTTTATAACGAGCTCACGTTGTGAAATCATCTCCGTGATACCTGATGAGAGGATTACAGGTGGTATTGAGATACTGTCGGAGGACAAGAGTATCTCCATCATCAATACCTTATGGAGCAGACTTGAGAAGGTTAAAGATGAGGTAATGCCGGAGATAGGAAAGATATTATTCCACTATGCCTGACTACGCCTACATCAATACCAGAATCCGCTCTATGGAGGCGGACCTCCTCAGCGAGAGGCATCTGAGAGAACTTATCTCTTTTCGTGAATTATCCGGAGCTGTGACCTATCTGAAGAAGACCATTTATGGTATCTACTTTCCTGAAGGGTTAGAGGAATCTTTAATCGGGAAAGTAGATACAGCCCTTAGGACAGCCCTCTCCGACCTTATGCATAAGATGAACACCCTCTTCAAAGGGGATAGCCGCGTATTGATCGAAGTGCTGCTCGGCAGATGGGACATATTCAACATCAAGACCCTCCTACGGGGAAAATTAAACAATATCTCTGCACAGGAGGTCCTATCGGCTACTGTCCCTGCCGGGAGTCTGGATGAGGGGATGCTCAGGGAGGTCTATAAACAGCCCTCGGTACAGGCGATGTTGGACATGCTGCTCACGATCGGCTACTCCTACATAGCGCCTCTTACAAAGATTAAATATCTGCACGAAGGGGACCTCTTCAGAGGAGAGATCGCATTAGAGAATGCCTTTTTTGTAAATGCATTACGCCGCTTAGATGCCTCTGGAGAAAAGGGGATAAATATCGCACTTGCAGAAGATACGATAAGGATGCTCATTGACAGATATAATCTTATTGCCGCTGTCAGAATGGCAGAAGACGGCCTCCGGACGGATGAGGCTGCCGGATATTTTATCGAAGGCGGAAAGCGGATTACACTGTCAGTATACAAGAGGGTTACCCGGGGCCGGGATATCAACGAGTGCATATCGATGATCGGCAATGCCACATTGCAGAGGCGCTGGGAGGGATTTTCTCCCCACTCCAGGATAACGAGTCCCACCCTGCTTGTTGAGCGATGGATGGACTATGAGATGTTAGACCATGCGGTAAGACTCCCCCGTGAGGATCCTTTTCATGTTGGCCTTGCCATAAGCCATATCTGGAAAAAGGTCAATGAGGTTATCAATCTGAGGATCATATTACACGGTATCCACTATAACCTGCCTCAGGTTGAGATAGAAGAGCTGTTAATCATACTATAAGGGGATCATGGCCAGGATTGCTATCATCACAGACCCTGATACCGCGCTTGGATGTAAACTGACAGGTGTCGATGTATACAGTGTCTCCGCATCTCAGGAGGGAGCGGGTTACCTCGATAGATTTCTTAAAAGCAGGGAGTATGAGATTATTGCCTATAGTGAAGAATATACCGGAGATCTTGCTGAATCCCTGAGGCGAAAGATAGAGGAGAGTGTTGTGCCTATTTTTATTGCCATACCCTCAATCAGGTCATGGAGAGAAGGGGAGAGGGGAGAGGAGTATCTGGCAAAGGTCTTACAGAAGGCACTGGGGTTCTATGTAAAGATCAGGA
>JAHFEQ010000034.1:10766-16355 GCA_023248395.1 Nitrospirota bacterium | reverse complement strand
GTATGCATCAGTCTAAGATGTATCATCTCGTCTTTGTGGGGGTGAGGAGACTCCTCGGCGAGATTATACGTATTGAAGGTGATGATGCAACGATCCAGGTCTATGAGGAGACGAGCGGACTTAAATTAGGTGATGAGGTTATCGATAGAGGGGAGCCGCTCTGTGCAGAGCTTGGCCCTGGTCTTCTATCCTCAATATTCGATGGAGTGCAGAGACCCCTGTCAGAGATAGCGAGAGACTCCGGAGGATTTATTCCACCGGGGGTTATGATCCCTGCACTTGACCGCTCTAAGCGGTGGCGCTTTATCCCTTCAATAAGGCCTGGAGAGGTGGTAGGCGAGGGGGATGTTATAGGGACCATCCGCGAGACTCATTGTATCACACACAGGGTAATGGTCCCATTGGGTGTCAGAGGTGCTATAAAAGATATTGCAGAGGGTGAAATCCGTGTAGATGATCCTATTGCCACGCTTGAGGGCGGAATAAATATTAAACCTCTCCAAAAGTGGCCTGTAAGAAGACCAAGACCTTTTAAGAGAAAGATCACCTCTGAAACTCCATTCATCACAGGTCAACGCATCATAGATACGTTATTTCCAGTGGCTGAAGGGGGAAGCGTCATCATACCCGGGGGCTTTGGTACCGGGAAAACCGTGCTGGAACAGACCCTCGCAAAGTTTGCCCGGACAGATATCATCATCTACATTGGATGCGGAGAGAGGGGGAACGAAATAGCTGAGGTATTATCGTACTTCCCAAAACTGACAGACCCCTATACAGGCCATCCCCTGATGGACAGGACAACCCTCATTGTCAACACATCGAACATGCCTGTGGCCGCCCGAGAGGCATCCATATACACCGGGATAACGATAGGGGAATACTACAGGGACATGGGTTATAATGTGGCTATATTAGCGGATAGTATCTCACGATGGGGTGAAGCGATGCGGGAGATCTCCGGCAGGTTAGAGGAGCTGCCGGGTGAGGAAGGATTCCCAATGTATCTGGCTTCAAGGCTTGCAACATTTTATGAACGCTCAGGGATGATCGAATGTACTGGTAATGGAGACAGGAAGGGTACTATTACTCTATGCACGGCCATATCCCCCCCGGGCGGTGATTTTTCTGAACCGGTTACCCAGTGTGCCCTCAGGGTTACAAGTGCCATGTGGGCGCTGGATACGAATCTTGCCAGAAGGAGGCACTTTCCTGCAATTCACTGGGGGAAAAGCTTTAGTCTTTATCGCCTGGATGACTGGTTCAAAAAGAATGTTGCAGATGATTGGCCACAACTGAGAAAATGGCTTATGAACCTGCTGCAAAAAGAAGAAGAGCTTCAGGATATTGTTCAACTCGTAGGTCCGGATACCCTTCGCGACCAGGACAGGGTTGTCGTAGAGATGGGGTTTTTAATCCGTGAGAACTATCTGCAGCAGTCCCCCTATTCACCGGTGGACGCATTTTGCTCAATGGAGAAACAATACGGGATGTTAAAGATATTCTTTAATTTTCATGAGACGGCGCTGAAGGAGCTTGCGGGTGGCCGAAGTATCAATGAAATCTTTACTACAGAGCGGAAGATAATATTGAAGGATTTAAAGAATATGCCAGTGGAGAAGTTTCCTGAGGTGATAGAGGAGATCCAAGTTAGAATTCAGAAGTAAGAGGTTAGAAGTAAGAATGAAAGGGTGCTAAATTACGATGGAACTGCTTACGCGCAGATACCGGACAGCAGAAAAGATTACTGGTCCGCTCCTCTTTGTCGAGAGGGCTGCGAATATATCTATTGGGGAGACAGTAAGGATTGTGTTACCAGAAGGGGAGGAGAGAAATGGACAGGTAATCGAAGTATCCGATGAGCATGCGGTGATACAGGTATTAGAAGAGACGACTGGAATGGGTGTCCGTAGTACTGAGATCTATTTTACCGGTAGCGTTGTCAAGGCTAATCTATCTCCCGGCATGCTCGGCCGAAGGTTTGATGGGACGGGAAAACCAGTGGATGGGCTGCCACCGGTCTTCCCGGAGAGGCGCATGGGGATAACCGGATACCCTATTAACCCTGTAGTCAGAGGAGAACCCTCTGACTTTATCCAGACAGGGATCTCTGCCATTGATGGACTGAATACACTCGTGCGGGGACAAAAGCTACCCATATTCTCAGCATCGGGACTTCCGGCAAAAGAGATCGCAGGTCAGATACTAAGACAGGCAAAGGTAGTTGGTGAAGGGGAGAAATTTGCGATTGTATTTGCTGCAATCGGGATTACCCATAGAGAGGCCTCATTTTTTATTGAAGAGTTTGAACGGGGTGCCACTCTCCATCTCAGTGTTATATTTCTTAATCTTGCCGAAGACCCTGCTATCGAGAGGTTACTGACCCCGAGATTTGCCCTGACGACTGCCGAGTATCTTGCCTTTGAACATGGGTTCCATGTCCTGGTCATACTGACGGACATGACAAACTATTGCGAGGCCCTTAGAGAGGTTGCAACCGCAAGGGAAGAGGTTCCCGGCAGGCGTGGCTATCCCGGATATATGTATACGGACCTCGCGACCCTGTATGAAAGGGCAGGGAGGATTAAGGGAGTGGGCGGCTCTGTAACCCAAATCCCGATACTCACGATGCCTGATGATGATATCACCCATCCCATACCGGATCTGACCGGTTATATTACTGAAGGCCAGATCGTCCTCTCAAGAGAGTTACACAGAAAGGGGGTGTCTCCCCCTATCGATATCCTGCCGAGTCTCTCGAGGCTTATGAATTCCGGGATAGGAGATGGAAAGACCCGGGAAGATCACCGGGAATTAGCCGATCAATTGTATGCCTTTTATGCCCAGGGGAAAGACCTCAGGCGTGTCGCATCGATCGTCGGTGAAGAGGGACTGACTGAGTCAGACCGGATACAGCTCAAATTTGCGGATGACTTTGAGAAGGGATATCTGAATCAGGGGGACACACCCCGCAACATTATGGAGACGTTAGACTATGGATGGGATCTCCTCCAGCGATTTCCTAAGGATAGATTTACAAGGGTCAGACCTGATATAATGGAGCGGTATTATGGAAGAACGATTAAGCCCTAACAGAAGGAACCTCCTGAGCCTGCGCTCGCAGATTGCCATGGCAGAGAGGGGGGCAGGGATTCTTGAAGATAAGAGGAGCGCCCTTGTCAGGGAACTTCTTTATATCTATAAAGATGTTTTAGCCGGCAGGCATACCTTAAGGGATAAAATGCGGGATGCATCAACAGATCTGTTTCGTGCCCTCGGTACTGAAGGGAAGGAAGGGGTGGTATCTGCTGCATTTGCATCCAAAAGAGAGGTCTCTGTGGAGGTCATTGAAAGAAATGTATGGGGGGTAAGGTTTCCGGAGATACTTCACAGGACCTTGGTAAGGGGGCTTGAGACGCGGGGATATGCCTTTATGACTGTATCCAGTACTATCGATGCCGCGGCAAAGCGATTTGAGATATTATTGAACCTGATGTTAGAGGCTGCATCCACAGAGACGCATATGAAGCGGATTGGAATTGAGGCCAGGAAAACGGCCCGCAGAATCAATGCCATAAACGAGATCGTTATCCCCAAGGCAAAAGGTCAATTACAGGACATACGCAGGACCCTGGAGGAACGTGAGAGGGAGGATATCCTGAGATTAAAGAAACTTAAGAAAAGGAGTACGCCATGACCTATCAGATAAAGCTTGAGGTCTTCGAAGGTCCGCTCGATCTTCTGCTACATCTTATCAGGAAGCATGAGGTGAATATCTATGATATCCCGATATCGCTCATTACCCGGCAGTACCTTGATTATATCGATCTGATGAAGGAATTAAACCTGGAGATTGCAGGGGAGTTTCTGCTGATGGCCGCTACCCTGATCCACATCAAGTCAAAGATGCTCCTTCCGCAGGAGGAGGCCATTGCTGAAGAGGAGGAAGAAGAGGATCCAAGGGCTGAGCTTGTCAGAAGGCTCCTTGAGTATAAGAGATTCAAAGAGGCAGCGGAAGATCTCGGCAAAAGGGAGGATACATGGCGTGATGTGTTCTACCACCCACATGATGTTGCAGGAGAGGGGGAAGAGGAAGAGGGGATACTTGAGGTTGGACTCTTTGATCTGATCGATGCGTTCCGGGAGATGATTCAGAGGATACCGGATAAGGTATCTCTGGAGATAGTCCCTGAAGAGCTTACTGTCCGGGGGAGGATGACCACAATAATCGACAGACTGGAAATGGCCGGGACAGAAGGGCTTACGCTCTGGGCCTTGCTTGATAAAGATACCACACGACGTTTAATTGTAGTAACATTTCTTGCCCTTTTAGAGCTTGCAAGACTGCGCCTTATCAAATTATTGCAGGTAGAGGGGGGAGAGGAGACCATCAGAGTCTTTAGAAATGAGATGGGGGAGGTGGATGGTCAGATACTTGAGGATAGAGGATAGAAGTAAGAAAGATGAAAGGGAGGTTGATTAATGGAAGATAGTGAGATAAAGGGGATCATAGAGGCACTCCTGTTTATATCCGGAGAGCCGTTATCTGTAGACCGGATCAGGAATGTCCTTGAGGAGGTGGACCGGGGAAAGATCAAGGGCCTTCTCTGGGATCTCCAGCATGAGTATGAGATGCGTCTCTCAGGCCTTAGGATTGTGGAGATTGCCGGGGGATTCCAGTTCGCCACACGGCCTGAACTTGCACCGTGGATCAAGAAACTAAGGAAGATAAAACAGTCCGCCAGGCTCACGGCGCCATCCCTGGAGACCCTGGCAATCATTGCCTACAAACAACCGATTGTAAAGGCAGAGATCGAGGATATCAGGGGTGTCGACTCCTCAGGGGTGGTTAAGGGGCTCCTCGATAAGCGAATGGTCAAGATCCTCGGCAGAAAAGATGTCCCTGGCAGGCCGATCCTTTATGCGACCACCAGGGAGTTTTTACAATACTTTGGTCTCAAAGATTTATCTGACCTGCCCACCCTGAAAGAATTTAATGACCTTATTCAGCGGGAGGGGGATACCCATGCCACCACCGTAGAGGCCGAGGAGGTTACCCCTGAATCCTCCCTTACCTCATAAAATTACCCTCATCAAGTGGACAGCCTTTACCCTGGCAACCCTGCTTGCCATAGTCACGATCGTTATCCTCCCGCGTCTTCACAGAAAGATACCCGAGATCCCCGGCGATGACCTGCATAGACGGGTCACAAAAATCAATGAGTGTATCCAATGTCACGATGAGTCTGGGGGCAATCCGCTGCCAAAGACTCATGCGGCAAGGGAGCAGTGCCTGTACTGTCATGAAAACAGGAAGTAGTCCTTGATTTTGTCTCATTCATTTCTCTTAGCCAGCATCATAAATGGATTTTTGGATCCCCTTTACTTTCAAGAAACAACAGAACTCATCTCTGAAGAGCATGTCTTTCAGCTAAAATAATATGAAAAGAAACCTTAAGTTTCTTGTTAAGGGTCGCCATCGGTGGGATGGGTGAGATTTTCCTATTTTAAACTGCCTTGCCGGTTTTTCCTGAAATAGACCCGTAATATCTTGGGTAGGGTAAAGGTGATATGTAGATAAGAAACAGG
>JAHFEQ010000034.1:4008-10666 GCA_023248395.1 Nitrospirota bacterium | reverse complement strand
ATAAATAATCCGATAGTAGTGCTAAACTGATCAAGAAGATTCCTGTACTCATGCGAACAGTACTGACTTCCACGGTCAGAATGATGTATCAACCCCTTCGCTGGGCGCTTGGCTGCCACGGCTCGAAACAAAGATTGGCTGACCAGACTCTTCGTCAGTCGCTCTCCCATCGCATACCCGACGATCTCACCGGTGAAAAGATCCTTGTGGCCAGCAAGATACACTCAACCCTCGTCGATCGAAATATAAGTGATATCGCTTACCCATGTGGTATTCGGCCCGAATACCTTAAACTGCTGATCCAGTAAGTTCTCTGCGACAGGCAGTGTATGCTTTGAGTCCGTTGTAGCTTTGAATTTATGCTTCTGTTTAACAGCGTATGCCAAATTTTTCCGGATACGTTTGATCCGGCAAATGCCCACCTGCACCCCGTGCTCTGCCATATCACGCTGTAACCGCTCAGTTCCGCATGTCTGTCGTGTCCACGTATGGTCCGCCCTTATCTCAACCATAAGGGGTCATGGATATGCAGACACGGTTGTTACGCTTGCATCTCTTTCTCTGATACAGGCATGGGTATGGATGACTCGACCCAAAAGAGGTCAGGGAGGTCATCGATAAATGATGGGATAGGCAAATTTGACATTATTAAATCGTCTCCCATATAATAATACATTTTACAACTTTATTGATCCAAAATGGCTTCCCAAAAGAAGATTAGAAATTTTTCCATCATTGCCCATATCGATCATGGTAAATCCACCTTGGCGGATCGCATCCTTGAGCATACCGGGGCATTGGCCCCAAGGGATTTTAAGGAGCAGGTCCTGGATGCTATGGATCTGGAGCGGGAGAGGGGGATTACGATCAAGGCCCACGCCGTCCGCCTGAATTACAGGGCAAAGGATGGGAACCAGTATATCCTGAACCTCATCGATACTCCTGGCCATGTTGATTTTACCTATGAGGTCTCAAGGAGTCTCGCGGCCTGTGAAGGGGCAATCCTTGTGGTGGATGCCTCTCAGGGCGTAGAGGCCCAGACCATCGCCAATACGTATCTTGCCTTAGACAATAACCTGGAGATATTACCAGTCATCAATAAGATCGACCTTCCGGGGGCAGATGTCGAAGATACCAGGAGTCAGATAGAGGAGGTGCTCGGGTTAGACGCCAGCGAGGCAATCCCTGCAAGTGCGAAAGAGGGGATGGGGACGGTAGAGATATTAGAGTCGGTCATCTCAAGATTTCCATCCCCTTCCGGAAAGATAGACCGGCCCCTCAAGGCCCTCATCTTTGATTCATGGTATGATAACTATCAGGGTGTGATCGTGTTGATTCGTGTCATTGACGGGAGGATACGGTCTGGTCAGCAGATCATGCTGATGTCAACAGGCACTGTTTTTGAAGTACAATCCCTGGGAATATTTACGCCCAAGCCTGTTCAGGTTAATGAGCTGACTGCTGGAGAGGTTGGATTTGTCGTAGCCGGCATTAAAAAGATGGGGGACACAAAGATAGGGGATACCATGACGGATGCCGCAACCCCTACGGATTCTCCCTTCCCGGGTTACCGGGAGGTAAAGCCGATGGTATTTGCCGGTCTTTATCCTGCGGACTCCGGCGAGTACAAGGCGCTTCGGGATGCCGTAGAAAAGTTGCAGCTAAACGATTCATCCTTTACCTTTGAGCCTGAGAGCTCTCTTGCCTTAGGGTTTGGCTTCAGATGTGGCTTCCTGGGTCTTCTACACATGGAGATTATCCATGAGAGGCTCGAGCGTGAATTTGGATTAGACCTGATCAGCACCGCACCCACCGTGGTATACAGGATAACCACCATGGGAGGAGAGGCATTTACGATCGACAGTCCCGCGCACCTCCCTCCACCACACACGATAGAGATGTTCGAAGAACCCTTTATCTTGGCAACGCTCATTGCACCTTCCGAATATGTCGGCGCTATTATCGGGCTGTGTCAGGAACGCCGTGGCATACAACGGGAGATCAAGTATGTGAGTAAGGATCGTATGATGTTGACCTACGAACTCCCGCTCAATGAAATAGTGCTTGACTTTTATGATCGACTTAAGTCAATCTCTAAAGGTTATGCGTCACTGGATTATGAGATCCTGGGTTTCAGAGATTCAAACCTCGTACGGCTCGATATACTGCTAAACGGTGAGATTGTAGATGCCCTGTCCTTCATTACACACAGGGATAAGGCGGATATACGGGGCCGCCAGCTCGCAGAGAAGATGAAGGAACTGATACCGAGACAGATGTTCGAGGTCGCTATTCAGGCGGCGATTGGTGGTAAGATCATCGCAAGAGAAACAGTAAAACCATTAAAAAAGAATGTCACTGCAAAATGTTATGGCGGTGATATATCACGAAAGAGGAAATTATGGGAAAAGCAGAAGAAGGGAAAAAAACGAATGAAGCAGTTTGGGAAGGTGGAAATCCCGCAAGAGGCCTTTTTGGCAATCCTTCAAGTGAAGGATTAGGAAATATGGAAAAGGCAAAGGGTAAAAAACATATCATCAGGGAGTATGCGGAGTCCATCCTCATTGCGATTGTCATGGCCCTGATTATCAAGACCTTCGTGGTTCAGGCATTCAAGATACCTTCAGGCTCCATGATCCCAACCCTGAAGATCGGGGATCATATCCTGGTTAACAAATTTATCTATGGGACAAAGCTGCCTTTCACGGACAGGGTCATCATCCCTTTCAAGAGACCCGTAAGCGGGGATATTATTGTCTTCAAGTTCCCTGACGATGAAAATAAGGATTTTATCAAACGGGTAGTAGGAATTCCGGGTGATGTCGTAGAGATTAAAGAGAAGAAGGTGTCTATCAATGGAAAACCATTGGACGAATCCTTTACAGCCCATAGCGATCCCATGGTCTACCCATCCGGTATTCAACCCCGGGATAATTTTGGGCCCCTTGTTGTGCCTCAGAACTCTTATTTTGTCATGGGCGATAACAGAGACTTCAGCCTCGATAGCCGTTACTGGGGATTCGTGAAGCTGAATAAGATAAAAGGAAAGGCCTTTATCATCTACTGGTCATGGAATGGAGAGGATCGATGGGTCAGGTGGGAGAGGTTAGGGAAGCTTATTCGGTAGAGGGAGACTGGTTTGTTGATCGACTATATTCAGAAATTTCATAAGGCACCTGTCCTGGTAATCGGGGATATTATTGCTGACCATTATATATGGGGGAAGGTAGAGAGAATATCCCCGGAGGCGCCAGTTCCAATCGTTGATGTGCAGAAGGAGAGTTACATGCTTGGCGGTGCCGGCAATGTGGCCAGCAACATCCTCTCTCTGGAAGGCACGGTGCGGGTTTGCGGGGTCGTGGGGCAGGATGAAATGGGGCGCTGGATTACTCATACATTAAGGTTGCAGGGGGTTGATACAAGCGGGATTGTCGTGGAAGAGGAACGCCCGACAACGAAAAAGACGAGGGTAGTCGCCCACAGCCAGCATGTGGTAAGATTTGACCATGAGAGCAGAGGCGAGATATCTGCACAGGCCCAGGATATTATACTCGAATATATAAAAACACACCTGAAAAATATAGAGGTACTGGTCCTGTCCGATTATGCAAAGGGGGTTGTCACCCGCTCTCTGGTAAAGAGGGTGCGGGAGCTTGCCATGGAAAATAATATATCTGTAGTGGTTGATCCCAAGATGAAACATTTTGATTACTACACCGGCGCCACGGTTATTACACCAAACACGGCCGAGGCCTCTATAGCATCAGGCATCAGCATATACGGCGATGACTCGCTATGCAGGGCCGGTGAGACCCTCCTGAATCAATCCTTTGCTACTTCGATTTTGATCACTCGCGGGGAACACGGAATGAGCCTGTTTGAGAAGGGGGGCGTAGTGACGCACATTCCTTCCGTAGCCAGGGAGGTCTATGATGTTACCGGTGCCGGAGATACGGTGGTCAGTACCCTTGCCCTGTCTCTTGCGGCAGGAGCGACACTTAAAGAGGCAGCAAGACTTGCAAATTATGCAGCAGGGATCGTCGTCGGCATCGTAGGAACGGCGACGGTAAAGCGGAATCAGCTTTTATCAGCTATAGGTGAAGCTGAAGGCAGAAGTTAAATATAAAGGTTGAATTCATGACTCATCATGCGAAGAAGGTAGCCGTAGTCATACCGGCGAGATATGGTTCTTCGAGATTCCCGGGAAAGGTGTTGGCCTCTGTTCAGTCTAAGTCCATCATCCAATGGGTCTATGAGGCAGCGGCAACATCTGGGTTTGTCAGCCGGGTTATCGTAGCGACGGATGATGCAAGGATCTATGAGGCTGTAACAGGTTTTGGAGGAGAGGCAATCATGACCTCATCCAGACTGAGGACTGGTTCTGACCGCTGTGCAGAGGTTGCAGAAAAGATGGATGAGGAGATTATCCTTAACCTCCAGGCAGATGAACTTTTAAAAGGCCCGGAGATGCTTGATGAGCTTATCGATATGATGATAGAATATCCCCCTGTAAAGATGGGGACGTTAAAAAGAGAGTTGACCTCTGCTAAAGAGCTGTGGGACAGGAATGTCGTAAAGGTGGTAACAGACAGCGATGATTATGCCCTGTATTTTTCCCGCTCCCCGATCCCCTATTTACGCGACAGGGTTTTGAGTGAAGAAGAAGGATTGCCCTCTAAGACATTTTATAAACACCTCGGCATCTATGCCTTTAGGCGGGATTTCCTTCTCCTGTTCAGCACCCTCCGGACTACAAGACTTGAAGATCTGGAAAAATTGGAACAGCTACGGGCAATAGAATCTGGTTTCAGGATAAAGGTTAAAGAGACGGGGTATGAATCCTACAGGATTGATACCCCTGAAGACTTACAAAACCTACATAAGGTACTAATCCATGATCACAGAAAAGAACTCTCCTAAATTCATCTTTATTACAGGCGGTGTTGTATCCTCGCTGGGAAAGGGGATAGCCTCTGCCTCCATCGGGAGCCTCCTTGAGGGCTCCGGACTCAAGGTGACCTTTCTGAAGTTTGACCCCTATATCAATGTGGACCCCGGCACAATGAACCCCTTTCAGCATGGAGAGGTTTTTGTGACAGAGGATGGGGCTGAGACAGATCTGGATTTAGGGCATTATGAAAGGTATACCTCTGTCGTCACCTCAAGGAAAAATAACTATACCACAGGAAAGATATACTTCAATGTTATTACAAAAGAGCGGAAGGGGGAATATCTCGGTGGAACCGTCCAGATGGTGCCTCATATTACAGATGAGATCAAGAGGTGTATCCTCGATGCCGCAAATACAATGGACATCGTTATTGTTGAGATTGGCGGCACCGTCGGAGATATCGAGAGTCTTCCTTTTCTTGAGGCGATCCGGCAATTCCGGTTTGACATAGGCGCTGACAAAACCCTCTTTATCCATCTCACCTTAATCCCGTATGTAAAGGCAGCGGATGAGATCAAGACAAAACCTACACAGCACAGTGTCAATAAGATGCGGGAGATCGGGATACAACCGGATATATTATTGTGCAGAACGGACAGGCCGATCCCTCCTGAGATCAAGAAAAAGATTGCCCTCTTCTGTAATGTTGAACCAGAGTCCGTCGTTATCGCACGGGATGTGGAGAGTATCTATGAGGTTCCCCTGATGCTCCATGAAGACGGGCTTGATCAGATCATCATAAAGAAATTAAACCTTCAGGTCGGAAGTCCGGACCTGGCGAAGTGGGTAGATACCGTAGACAGGGTCAGGAATCCGGCGGGGAGAGTAAAGATTGCCGTCGTCGGTAAATATGTAGACCTCAAGGATTCCTACAAGAGCCTGTATGAGGCATTAACGCATGGGGGAATAGCAAATAATACAGGAGTCGACATCCTTTGGACGGATGCAGAAGAGATAGAAAACCGGGGACCACAACCGTCTCTATCCGATGCTGACGGGATACTGATCCCGGGTGGATTTGGGAGCAGGGGCATTGAAGGAAAGATCAGGGCGATACAATTTGCGAGAGAGAGCCGGATACCCTTCTTTGGGATATGTTTGGGAATGCAGTGCGCAGTGATAGAATTCGCAAGGGATGTGGCCGGACTCCGGGATGCGAATAGCACAGAGTTTGATGAGAATACCCCTTATCCTGTGATACACATTATGCCGGGTCAGGAAGGGGTGGAGAAGGGGGCCACCATGCGGCTTGGGGCCTATCCCTGTGTTCTGATGCCAAACTCGCTTGCCTATCAGGCTTATAAGAGCGCTAAGATTTCGGAGCGTCACCGGCACCGGTATGAATTTAACAATACCCATAGAGATATCCTGATAAAAAATGGCCTGGTCATCAGCGGCCTCTATCCACAGAAAGACCTGGTCGAGATCATCGAATTGAAAGATCATCCGTGGTTCCTTGCTACCCAGTATCATCCTGAGTTTAAATCGAAGCCCACTTCACCCCATCCCTTGTTTGCATCATTTATAGGGGCTGCTGTGAAGCAGGCCAAATTAGGTAACAGGTAGTATCGCCTGCAATGGAAATACGAATTAAGGACAGGATCATCGGGAATAACGGTCCCCTTTTCTTTATTGCCGGGCCGTGTGTGATAGAAGATGAGACGGCCGCTCTCGAGGTTGCTTCTGAGCTAAAGAGGCTTTCAGAAG